>NZ_BAAAJE010000010.1:9964-62807 GCF_039526625.1 Nocardioides aquiterrae | reverse complement strand
GTGCCGCCGGGAGCGGTGCCGCCGGGAGCGGTGCCGCCGGGAGCGGTGCCGCCGGGAGCGGTGCCGCCGGGATCGCCGGCGCCTCGGCCGACGGCAGCGGGTCGCCCAGCGGGTCGCTCAACGGATCGGGCCGCTCACCGGGCCCGGAGGCGTCGCGGGCGTCCCGGCGCGCGGCGTACGCCGCGAGGTCCTCGGGCTTGTACAGCCGGTCGCTGGTGTTGTCGTCGTCGTGTCGCGAGCCGCCCGAGCTCCACGCTTCCTGCGACATCGATGCCCCCTTCGAGATGGCAGGACCGTCCTGCACGCACGTCCTTCCCCGAAATCGCTCGGGTCACACGCGTCAGTCGCGCAGGTGTCGGGCGCGGGCCAGCGTGAACAGCCCGAAGCAGGCCAGGCCGAGCCCGATCGCGGTCAGCAGCACCGGGCCGAAGGGCTGGGCGAGGACCTTGTAGAGCGCCTGGTCGAGACCACCTGACTTCTTCGCGTCGTGGGTGATCGCGGCGTAGACGAACAGCCCGCCGACGATCGCGAAGGCCACGCCGCGGGCCGCGCAGCCGATCTTCCCGAACCAGAGGTACGCCGTGCCGCTCGCCCCGCGGCGACCCTCCTGGGTGAGCATCTCCGCGTACTTGTCCGTCCAGGCCCGGTAGAGCTCGTAGATCCCGAACGCGATGATCGCCAGGCCGACCAGCCCGACCAGGACCTGGCCGGCGGGCACGTTCATCAGCTTCGCGGTCCAGGTGTCCTCGCCCTTGCCGGACGAGCCGGCTCCGACCGCGACCTTCACCCCGCTGAACCCGATCGCGACGTAGACGACCGCCTTGCCGGCGGCCGCCAGCCGCTTGCCGGCGCCGTCGTCGCCCAGCACGGCCTCCGCGGCCATCCAGAGCGCGAGCAGGAACATGCCCAGCGAGACCGCCCAGACCAGCACCTCGCCGAGCGGCTGCTGGGCGAGCTCGCGCAGCGCGCCGGTGCTCGACGGGTTGCCCGCCCGGTCGCCGAACGCCAGCTGGACCGCCAGCCAGGCGATCATCAGGTAGACGACGGCGTAGGCGACCAGCCCCGCGCGCCCGAGGTACTTCAGGCGGTCGTCACGAGAGGTCGGCGAGTGCCGACTCGATCGCTCGGTGGAAAGTGGGGTACGCATAGATCATCGACCTCAGGGTGGCGACGGGGACCTCCGCGTGGACGGCGAGGGCCAGGAGACCGAGGATCTCGCCGCCCGCGGGCCCCATGGCTGTCGCTCCGACCAGCACGCCGCGGTCGGCGTCCTCGACGACCTTGACCAGTCCGTGCCCGCCCGGGCCGTGCGTGAAACCGCGCGAGGACCTCGCCAGGTCCGTGGACCCGGTGCGCACCGACAGACCGGCGTCGCGCGCCTGCTGCTCGGTCATCCCGACCCCGCCGACCTCCGGGTCGGTGAACGTGACGTGCGGGACCGCGTGGTAGCGCGCCGGCTCCCCGCCCTGCCCCAGGATGTCGCGCAGGGCCACCGCCTGCTGGTACATCGACACGTGGGTGAACGCGCCGTGGCCGGTGACGTCGCCGATCGCCCAGAGCCTCTCGCCGGCGCGCAGCCACTCGTCGACCTCGAGGGTGCGCGCGTGCGGGTCGAGCCCCACCGTCTCCAGGCCGAGGTCGTCGAGGTTCGGGACCCGCCCGGCCGCGACCAGCACCTTGTCGGCGGTCAGCCGCTCGCCCGAGGCGAGCTCGAGGGTGAACGCGCCGTCGGCGTACGCCGCGTGCCGGAGCTCGGCATCGGTCAGGACCCGGATGCCCTCCTCGACGAACACCCGCTCCAGCAGCTCGCCGGCCTCGGGCTCGTTGACCGTCAGCAGCCGCGGGCCGTTCTGCACGACCGTGACCCGGACGCCGAACCGCGCGAAGACCTGCGCCAGCTCGACCCCGATCGGCCCGCCGCCGATGACCACCAGCGAGCCCGGCAGCTCGGTGAGGCGCACCGCGTCGCGGTTGGTCCAGTACGGCGTGTCCGCGAGCCCCTCGACCGGCGGCACGGCCGGACGGGTGCCGGGGTTGAGCACGACGCCGCGACGGGCGGCGTACTCGAGCGTCTCCCCCGCGGCGGTCTCGACGACCACCCGGCCGACCCCCGCCAGGCGGGCGACGCCGTGGTGGACGGTCGCCCCGGCCTTCTGGAGCCGCTCGACCGCGATGGTGTCGTCCCAGTGGGTCGTGGCGTCCTCGTCGATGCGGCGGGCGACCACCGACCACGCCGGGGTGATCGTGGCCTCGCCGGCGACCTGCGGCGCCCGGCGTACCTCCGCGACGGCGTCGCTGCCGCGCACCATCATCTTGGTCGGGATGCAGCCGTAGTACGGGCACTCGCCGCCGACGAGGTGCTTCTCGACGACCACGACCTCCAGCCCGGCGGAGGCGGCGCCGCTCGCGAGGGCCTCACCGCCGGGGCCGGTGCCGATGACGACGAGATCGACCTCGTGAGCGCTCATGCACCCACGATAGGGGTCAGACCAGCGAGGCCTTGTTGCGCACGATCGCGCCGAGGACGCCGTTCACGAAGTGCGGCGACTCGTCCGTGGAGAGCTCCTGGACCAGCGCCATCGCCTCGGAGACCGCCACCGCGTCCGGCACGTCGCCGGACCAGAGCAGCTCCCAGACGCCCAGCCGCAGCACGTTGCGGTCGACGGCGGGCATCCGCTCGAGGGTCCAGCCCTCGGAGTACGACGCGAGGACCTCGTCGATCCGCGCCCGGTGCTCCTCGACGCCGCGCACGAGCACGGTGGTGTACTCGTTGGTCGGGCCCTCGCCCTCGGCGACCGCGCGCTCGAGGGCGTCGACCGGCGACTCCCCGCGCAGCTCGGACGCGTAGAGGACGTCCAGCGCCCGCTTGCGGGCCTTGGAGCGGGCCGCCACTAGGACTTGACCCGGCCCAGGTAGGACGAGTCGCGGGTGTCGACCTTGACCTTCTCGCCCTGGTTGATGAACAGCGGGACCTGGATCTCGTGGCCGGTCTCCAGCGTGGCCGGCTTGGTGCGGCCGGTCGCGGAGTCGCCGGCCAGGCCCGGCTCGGTGAAGGTGATCACGAGCTCGACCGACGCCGGGAGCTCGATGAAGAGCACGCGCCCCTCGTTGGTCGCGATGATGACGTCCTGGTTCTCCAGGAGGAAGTTCTTCGCGTTGCCGACGATCTCCGGCGGGACCTCGAGCTGCTCGTAGCTCTGCACGTCCATGAAGACGTACGACGTGCCGTCGTTGTAGAGGTACTGCATCGTGCGGCGGTCGACGGTCGCGGTCTCGACCTTGGTGCCGGCGTTGAAGGTCTTGTCGACGGTCTTGTTGGACTCGACGTTCTTCAGCTTGGTCCGCACGAAGGCGGGGCCCTTGCCCGGCTTGACGTGCTGGAACTCGACGACGGACCAGAGCTGGCCGTCGAGGTTGAGAACCATGCCGTTCTTGAGGTCGTTCGTGGATGCCATGCGCGCGTGTCAGCCTTCGTACGTCGGGGTGGGGACCAGCGCACGAGTCTATCGGCCGGGGCCGCGCTGGACCGAATCAGGCGAGCTCCCACACCATCCGCACGGTCACCGCGGTGCGCTCCTTCCCGGCGCGGATCGGCACCCCCTTGAGTGCGGCGTCGTACATCATCCCGCGGGCCAGGTGCACCGCGGGCGTGGTCGGCAGTGGCTTGACGTGCACCTCGCGCAGCGTCAGCACGTCCCCGAGGGCCTGACCGGACGCGTCGGCGTACTGCTCCGCCTTCGCCCGCGCCTCGGCGACCGCGGCGTCGCGCGCCCTCGCGGTGGCGGCGTCCGGGTCGCCGACGAGCAGGCGGAGGTTCGAGACCCGGACGTCGTTGCCGCCCGCGGCGACCGCGGCGGCCACTGCCCGGCCGCCGGCCTTCAGGTCCTTGACCAGCACGCTCGCCCGCTGCGTGACGCGGTAGCCGCGGATCGTCGGCGGATCGTACGGGTGGTAGTCGTAGACCGGCGTCATGGACAGGCCCGTGGTCTGCACGTCGGACTTCGCCACGCCGTACTTCGCCACGGCCACCAGGACCCGGCCCATGGTCGCGCTCGCGGCGTCGAGGGCGTCCCCGAGGTCGGTGCGGGTCACGGTCACGCCGAGGCCGAACGACAGCTCGTCGGGCACGGCGGACGCGTCGCCGGTGCCGGTCATGGTCAGCACCCGCCGGGCTGTGGTGTCGCCCTGGTCGTCGGCGGCCCGCGCCGGCGTCCCGGGTCCCCCGCCGCTCCCGAGCAGGTAGGCGACCACCAGGGCCAGGGCGACCAGCGTCGCCAGCAGGATGCTCCGCACGCTCACCGTCACGTTCGCGTTCATGCCGGTCCGACGGCGGCATGGTCCGATCGGTTCCCCCTGCACCCCCTCTCCGGGTCATGTCGGTGGTCGTCCCGGCTCCGTACCGTCGGCAGATGGACACCCTCAAGCGCCAGTGGATCGGCATCACCCTCGGCCTGCTCGCCCTCTTCGTCGCGCTCGACGGGCCGGCCGTGGCCGCCGACTCCGCCCGGCAGGCCGCGAAGCTGATCACGAGCAAGCAGATCAAGGACGGCACGATCCAGACCAGGGACATCTCCCAGACCGCGCGCGACGCGCTGCGCGGCCAGCAGGGCCCCCAGGGCCCCCAGGGGCCGCAGGGCCCGCAGGGCCCGGCCGGCGCCCAGGGCGACACCGGCCCCGCCGGCCCCCCGGGGCCCCAGGGCGACCCCGGACCCGCCGGCTCGATCGCCGGCGCCCCCGCCGGTGGCGACCTGACCGGGAGCTACCCGGACCCGGACATCGGGCCGCGCGCGGTCGGCATCCCCGAGATCGCGATCGTCCCGGCGGTCCGGATCACCGGGTCGGCCACGTCGGTCTCGAACGACACCATCACCACGGTCAACTGGGGCTCCGGCCAGCAGTACGAGACCGTCGCGTCGATGTTCGACCCGGCCGAGGGCACCAGGCTGGTCGCCCCGGTGAGCGGGCTCTACCTCGCCGCCGCCTCCCTGGGCTTCAACCCCAACGCGACGGGCGTACGGACCGTCGCGATCGCGACCAACGGCAGCAACTCGAACCCGGCCTGCTTCGACCGCCGCGCCGCGGCGAGCGCCACGCTGGCGACGTTCGTGAACGCCACCTGCGTCGTAAAGCTCAACGCCGGCGAGTTCATCACCGCGACGGTCACCCAGACCTCCGGCGGCCCGCTCGGCTTCAGCGGGTTCGAGTCGGCGTCCCTGACCTGGCTCGGCAGCCTGTCCTGAGTCGAGTCAACCTCGCGCGAGGAGCTCCAGGGCGAGGCGGTAGCCGTCGACGCCGTGGCCGGCGACGACCTCGACGGCGAACGGGGTGACGACCGAGGTGTGGCGGAACTCCTCGGGGCGCTGCCGGGGGTCGGAGATGTGCACCTCCACCAGCGGCGCGGTGAGCTGGGCACAGGCGTCGTGGATCGCATACGAGTAGTGCGTCCACGCCGCGGCGTTGAGCACCACCGGGTTGCCGTCGTCGGCGGCGGCGTTCAGCCAGTCGAGCATCTCGCCCTCGTGGTTGGTCTGCCGCACCTCGACGTCCAGACCGAGTGCCTGCCCCCACTCGACGCACTGGTGCGCGAGCTCGGCATGGGTGGTGTGCCCGTAGATCTCCGGCTGGCGCCGCCCGAGCCGGCCCAGGTTCGGGCCGTTGAGGACCAGGACGCGGGTCACCGGCGACCGCCGATCGCGGCGTACGCGTCACGCAGGTCGGCGACCGACGGACCGGCCAGCACCGTGGGCACCGCGAGGTCGGCGAGCACCACGAAGCGCAGCTGCGAACCCCGCGACTTCTTGTCGACCTTCATCGCCCGGAGCAGGTCGTCGAACGCCGCCTTCGAGTACGTCGTCGGGAGCCCCACGCTCGCGAACGCCGACCGGTGCCGGTCGACGAGGTCGGGTGCGAGCGTGCCGGCGCGGGCGGCGAGCTCGGCGACGTACACGCACCCGATCGCGACCGCCTCGCCGTGCCGGATCCGGTAGTTCTCGGTGCGCTCGATGGCGTGCCCCATCGTGTGGCCGTAGTTCAGGACCTCCCGCCCCGGGTGGCTGCCGGTGCCGCCGGTCTCGCGGAGGTCGGCGGTCACGACGTCGACCTTCACGCCGACCGCGCGCTCCACCAGCTCGCGCAGCACCGGCGAGTCCGCGGTGAGGGTGTCCACGTCGTGGTCCTCCACCAGGTCGAGGATGACCGGGTCGGCGATGAACCCGCACTTGACGACCTCGCCGAGGCCGGCGACCAGCTCGGGGCGCGGCAGGGAGCGCAGCAGCGACAGGTCGCAGAGCACGCCGGCCGGCTCGTGGAAGGCGCCGACCAGGTTCTTGCCGCTGCGCGTGTTGATGCCGGTCTTGCCGCCCACCGCCGCGTCGACCATGGCGAGCAGGGTGGTCGGCACGTGCACGACCCGCACGCCGCGCAGCCAGGTGGCGGCCACGAACCCGCCCAGGTCGGTGGTCGCACCGCCGCCGAACGTGACGATCGCGTCGGAGCGGGTGAAGCCGGCGTCGCCGAGGGCCTCCCAGCACGACGCCGCGACGGCGGCCTTCTTCGCGCGCTCGCCGTCCGGGATCGGCAGCACCATGACGTCGTACGCCGCAGCGAGGGAGTCCAGCACCGGCCGGACCAGCTCGGCGAGCGCGTCCGAGAACACCACCGCGACCCGCTGCACGCTGACCCCGAGCATCTGCGGGAGCCGCTCGGAGAGGTCGTGGCCGACCACGACGTCGTACGGCGACTCGCCCTCGACCCGCAGCACGGTGTCCCGCACCCTTCTCGGCGTCACGAGGGCTCCCTCCTGGTCAGCGCTGCGACGATCTCCCCGGCGACATCCTCCGGGGTGCGCCCGTCGGTGTCCACGACCAGCGTCGCGACCGACTCGTAGACCGGCGTGCGCTCGTCGAGCAGGGTCTTGATCCGGCCGCGGACGTTACCGAGCAGCAGCGGCCGGCCGGTACCCAGCCCCACCCGCTTCACCGCGTCCGCCAGGCCGACGCGGAGGAACACCACGTCGTGGCCGGCGAGCAGCTCGCGCGTCCCGGGGTCGAGGACCGCCCCGCCGCCGAGCGTCAGGACGCCGTCGTGGCTCGCCAGCGCGTCCGCCACCGCGGCGCGCTCCAGGGCGCGGAACGCCTCCTCGCCGTCCTCGACGAAGATGTCCGAGATCGGTCGGCCGGCGGTCGCCTCGACGTCGTGGTCGGTGTCGCGCACGGCCGATCCCAGCCGTGCCGCCACCAGGCGGCCGACCGTCGTCTTGCCCGCGCCCATCGGGCCGATGAGCACGATCATCGGTAGCGCAGCGAGTCCAGGTAGGCCTGCGCGTTGCGGTGGGTCTCGGCCACCGAGTCGCCCCCGAACTTCTCCAGGACGGCGTCCGCGAGCACCAGCGCGACCATCGCCTCCGCGACGATGCCGGCGGCCGGTACGGCGCACACGTCGGACCGCTGGTGGTGCGCGACCGCCTCCTCGCCGGTGGTGACGTCCACGGTGCGCAGCGCACGGGGCACGGTGGCGATCGGCTTCATCGCGGCGCGCACGCGCAGGATCTCGCCGGTCGTCATGCCGCCCTCGGTGCCGCCGGACCGGCCGCTGACCCGGCGGATGCCGTCGGCGGTGGGGACGATCTCGTCGTGGGCCTGCGAGCCGGGGGTCGCGGCGAGCTCGAAGCCGTCGCCGACCTCGACCCCCTTGATGGCCTGGATGCCCATCAGAGCGCCGGCGAGCCGGGCGTCGAGCCGGCGGTCCCAGTGCACGTGCGAGCCGAGGCCCGGGGGCAGGCCGTGCACGACCACCTCGACGACGCCGCCGAGCGTGTCGCCGTCCTTGTGGGCCTGGTCGATGCGCGCGACCATCTGCGCGCTGGTGTCGGGGTCGAGGCAGCGGACCTCGTCCGCGTCGAGGCGGGCGACGTCGTCGGGATCGGGCCACAGGCCGCCGGGGGCGCGCACGCCACCGAGCTCGATCACGTGCGAGACGATCCGCGCGCCGACCGCCTGCTCGAGGAAGTTCGAGGCCACCCGTCCGAGCGCGACGCGCGCCGCGGTCTCGCGGGCGGACGCGCGCTCGAGGATCGGCCGGGCCTCCTCGAAGTCGTACTTCTGCATACCGACCAGGTCGGCGTGGCCGGGCCGGGGCCGGGTGAGCGGCGCGTTGCGGGCCAGGGCGTCCAGCTCGGCCCGGTCGACCGGGTCGGCGGACATCACCTTCTCCCACTTGGGCCACTCGGTGTTGCCGACCTCGATGGCGACCGGCCCGCCGATCGTCTCGCCGTGCCGGACGCCGCCGACCAGGGTGACCGCGTCCTGCTCGAACTTCATCCGGGCGCCGCGGCCGTAGCCGAGCCGCCGGCGCGCCAGCGCGTCCGCGATGTCGGCGGAGGTCACCCGGACGTGGGCGGGCAGCCCCTCGAGGATCGCGACCAGGGAGGGGCCGTGGGACTCGCCCGCGGTCAGCCAGCGCAGCATGGGCCCAGTCTTTCACGACCGGTCCGGTGCGGATTCACCCCGACCCCGGCACGAGACCGGACCAGAGGGGCTCGCCGAGCACCACCCCGGCGAGCGCGCCGGCGAGCAGGAACGGTCCGAACGGGTACGCCGCCTTGAGCACTCCCCGGTCGCGGCGGAACACCGCGAGCAGCAGGCCGGGGACCGCGAAGGCCAGGAACGCGCCGTACACCCCGACCAGCACCTCCGGCCAGCCCAGGTACGCCAGCGAGAACCCCAGCACCGCCGAGAGCCGGACGTCGCCGAACCCCATGCCGGGCGGGTGGATCCACCACAGCGCGTAGAAGAACGCGAAGACGGCGGCGGCGCCGATCCACGCGCGCACGAGCGCGTCCGGGTCCCGCTCGAGCCAGGCGCTCAGGCAGCCGAGCGCGGCGACCACGCCGAACGTCGGCCACACGACGGCGGTGGGCAGCAGGCGGGTGCGGAGGTCCACGACCGCGAGCGCCACCCCGACGGGCACCAGCGGCAGCAGGAAGAGCAGCGGCCACGCCAGGCCGACGCCGAGGCCGACCAGCCCGCCGGCGACCAGGCAGGTCCCCGCCGCGACGGTCGGCAGGGTGCGCCCCGCGGCGATCGCGGCGTACGTCGTCTTGCCGGGATCGGGCTCCGCGGGCTCGGGGATCCGGCGGACCAGCGCCGGCACCAGCAGCCCCGCCGCACTGCAGCCGACCGCGCCGAGCGCGACCGCCGCCGGCTCGACGCTCACCCCGCGGCCCGCCGGGCGGCGAGCTCCCGCTCCCCGGCCGCGCGCATCGCCGCGAGCGGTCCGGGCCGGCCGGTGAACAGCTCGAACTGCAGCACCGCCTGGTGCACGAGCAGGTCGAGGCCACGCACGAGAACGCGGTCGCCGGTGACCGACGCGGCCAGCGGGGTCGGCCACGGGTCGTAGACCACCTCGAACACCACCGGCGCCGCCGCGCAGCGGGCGACCAGGCCGGCGTCCTGCGCCGACGCGGGCACCGTCGAGACGACGACCTCGCCGACCACCTCGCCCCCGGCCAGCGGCCGCACCTCGACGTGCGGGCCCGAGGGGTGCGCGGCGATGGCCGCGGCGGTCTCGGCCGCGCGCTCCGGCGACCGGGCGAGCAGCCGCACCGACGTGGCGCCGAGCTCGCACAGCGCGAGCCCGGTCGACGCCGCCGTCGCGCCCCCGCCGAGCACGGTGCCGGTGGCGACCGGGCCGTCGTACCGCTCGCGCACCGCTGCGACCGCCCCCGGCAGGTCGGTGTTGTCGGCGAGCGCGACCGTGCCGCCGTCGAGGACGAGCGTGTTGACGGCGCCCGACAGCCGGGCCCGGTCGGTGACCTGCGGGGCGACCTCGAGCGCGCGCCGCTTGAGCGGCATCGTCAGGGACAGGCCGCGCCACTGCGCGTCGAGCCCGGCGAGGAACGGCGCGAGGTCGTCCTCGCCCACCCGGACCGCGTCATAGGTCCAGTCGAGCCCGACGGCGGCGTACCCGGCGCGGTGCAGCACCGGCGACAGCGAGTGGGCGATCGGGTCCCCCAGGACCGCACACCTCAACAGGCGCCGCCCGACTCGTTCGCGCAGTAGTCGGCCAGCTCCTGCTTGTACCGGAGGAACTCGTCGTACGTCTCCGCGAACTTCGTCTCACCGGTCTTCAGGTTGACGGTCACGTAGTAGTACCAGCCGCCGTCCGCCGGGTGCGTGGCCGCCGCGATCGCGTCGTCGCCGGGCGCCTCGATCGGGGTCGGCGGCAGCCCGGTGTTCTTGTAGGTGTTGTACGGCGAGTCCAGCTCGAGGTCCGCGGTCGTCGGGACCGCGCCGAGCTTGTTGCCGGCGGCGTAGTTCACGGTGGAGTCGATCTGGAGGAGCCCGTTGGTCTCGGTGCCCTCGAGCCGGTTGTAGATGACCCGGGCGATCTTCGGCATGTCGTCGCCGCGGCCCTCGGACTGCACGAGGCTGGCGATCGTCATCAGCTCCGCGGGCGAGTAGCCGAGCTCGGCGGCCCGGCCCTCGAGGTCGGCGTCGTCCGCCGCCTGCTGCCAGCGGGTCACCATCGCGGCGAGCATCGACTTCGGCGTCGCGTCGGGCCCGAAGTCGTAGGTCGCCGGGAAGAGGTACCCCTCCGGGTTGCCGCCCGCGTAGTCGGGCAGGCCGAGCTGGTCCGGCTTCTGGAGGACCTTCTCGAAGTCCGACTTCTTGTAGTCGGTCTCCTTGGCGAGGATCGCGACGATGTCGACGACCCGGAGGCCCTCCGGGACCGTGACGGTGCTCTTCACCATGTTCGCGGGGTCGACGAGCACCGCGACGGCGTCCTCGGCCGCCATCTCCTTCTTCAGCGGGAAGTAGCCCGCCTGGAGGTTCGACCAGTCCGGGCTGCCGTTCGCGGCCTCGATGAAGGCGTCGACGGAGGCGACCACGCCCTGCTCCTTCAGGCGGCGCCCGATCGACGCGGCGGAGTCGCCGCTGACGACCTGGAAGGTGACCTTGCCGTGCCCGGGGCCGTCGTAGTCGGCGGCCGACGAGAACTGCTCACCGACCTTGTCGATGCCCCAGGTGACCACGAAGTAGAAGCCGCCGACGATCACGGCCAGCGCCACCAGGACGGCCAGGCAGCCCGGCACGCTGCGCCGCTTCCTCGCCCCGCGGCGGGCGCCGCCCGGAGCGTGCGACTCCTCGGTCTCGGTCGCGGCCGGGCCGAGCACGCCGTCGTACTCGGTGTCGTGCTCGTCGGTCATCAGGTCTCCTCGACCATCTCGCCGGGCGGGTTTCCGGTGCCGCGTTCGGTGTCGAGCGCATGCTGGAGGATGAGCACGGCCGCGGCCTGGTCGACCACGGCGCGCCGCTTCCCCCCTGTGCGGCCCTGGTCGCGCAGCATAGCCTCCGCGGACACGGTGGTCATCCGCTCGTCGACCAGCCGCACCGGGATCGGCGCGACCCGGCGGGCCAGCGCGGAGGCGAACTCGCGCACCTTCGCGGCCGCCGGACCCTCCCGTCCCGAGAGCGAGCGCGGCAGCCCGACGACGACCTCGACGGCCTCCTCCTCGGCGGCGATGGCCGCGATCCGGGCCAGGTCGCCCTTGCCGCGCCGCACGGTCTCGACCGGCGTGGCGAGGAACCCGGACGGGTCGCTCCGCGCGACCCCGATCCGGGCGTCCCCGGGGTCGATGCCGAGCCGTACGCCGTGGCGCATCACCCGGCGGCGACCCGCCCGACCTCGGCGGCGACGAGCGCCAGCGCCTCGTCGATGCGGGACGTGTCCGTGCCGCCGCCCTGGGCGACGTCGTCCTTGCCGCCGCCCTTGCCGCCCACGAACGGGCCGATCGCGCGGACCAGCGCGTTCGCGCTCAGGCCGCGGGCGCGCGCCTCGTCGTTCAGCGCGGCGACCACCGACACCTTGCCGTCGGCGGCACCGATGACCACCACCACGCCCGGCTCGCCCTGGGGCAGCCGCCCGCGGACGTCGAGCGCGAGCGTGCGGACGTCCCCGCCGCCCGCGCCGTCGACGCGGTGCGCGACCAGGTTGACCGGGCCGACCTTCGCGGCGCCGGCCGCGAGCTCGCCGCCGGCCGCGAGCAGCTGCTGGAGCCGGACCTTCTCGATCTCCTTCTCGGCCGCCCGGAGCTTCTCGACGATGTCGTTGACGCGCTCGGGGAGCTGCTCGGGGCGCACCTTGAGCGTGTCGGACAGCTGGTTGACGAGCACGTGCTCGCGGGCGAGGAACCGGTAGGCGTCGCTGCCGACGAGCGCCTCGACGCGGCGCACCCCGGAGCCGATCGACGACTCGCCCAGCAGCTTGATCACGCCCAGCTTGCCCGAGCTGCCCGCGTGCGTGCCGCCGCACAGCTCGCGGGCCCACTCGCCGACCGACACGACCCGGACCCGGTCGCCGTACTTCTCGCCGAACAGCGCCATCGCGCCGGAGGCCACGGCCTCCTTCTGGGTCATGATCTCGGCGTGCACGGCGAGGTCGTCGAGCACCACGTCGTTCACCCGCGCCTCGACGTCGGCCATCACCGACGCGGGTACGGACCCGGTCGCCGAGAAGTCGAACCGGAACCGGCCGGGCGAGTTCTCCGAGCCGGCCTGGGTCGCGGTCTCGCCGAGCGCCTCGCGGAACGCCTTGTGCACCATGTGCGTCGCGGTGTGCGAGCGGGAGATCGAACGGCGCCGCTCGACGTCGACCAGGGCGTGCGCGGACAGGCCGGGCGTCACCTCGCCCTCCAGCACGCGGACGTGGTGGGCGATCACGCCGGTGACCGGGGACTGCACGTCGAGCACCTCGAGGCGCGCACCGTTCTCGAGCTCGATGACGCCCTGGTCGGCGAGCTGACCGCCGCCCTCGGCGTAGAACGGCGTCCGGTCCAGGACGACCTCCACCAGCTCGCCGGGCCCGGCCGCCCGGACCACGCCGCCCGCGGCGACGATGCCGCGCACGGCGCCCTCGTCGGTCACGGTGTCGTAGCCGGTGAACTCCACCGGACGGCCCATCGCGTCCGCGACCTCGCGGTACGCCGAGGCGTCGCGGTGCTGGCCCTTCTTCGCCTTCGCGTCGTCCTTGGCCCGCTGCCGCTGCTCGTTCATCAGCCGGCGGAACCCGGCCTCGTCGACGCTGAGACCCTGCTCGTTCGCCATCTCGAGCGTGAGATCGATCGGGAAGCCGTAGGTGTCGTGCAGCGCGAACGCCTGGTCGCCGGCCAGCTGGGTGCCGCCGGTCTTCTTCACCGCCGCGGTCGCCTGGTCGAAGATCGTGGTGCCGGCGCGCAGGGTCTGGCGGAAGGCGTGCTCCTCAGCGAACGCGACGGTCGAGATCCGCTCCCAGTCCTGGTGCAGCTGGGTGTAGGTCTCCCCCATCTTGTCGCGGCTGACCGGGAGCAGCTCGGGCAGCGCCGGGTCGTCGTACCCGAGCAGCCGCATCGAGCGGACCGCGCGGCGCAGCAGGCGGCGCAGGACGTAGCCGCGGCCCTCGTTGCCGGGCGTGACACCGTCCGCGATCAGCATCATCGAGCTGCGGACGTGGTCGGCGATGACGCGGAACCGGACGTCGTCGTCGTGGGTGGCGCCGTACCGGCGGCCGGTCAGGTCCTGGGCCTTCTCGATGACCGGGAACATCACGTCGATCTCGTACATGTTGGGCTTGTCCTGGAGCAGGAACGCGACCCGCTCGAGGCCCATGCCGGTGTCGATGTTCTTCTTCGGCAGCGGGCCGGCGATGTCGAAGTCCTCCTTGGACCGCACCGCGGACAGCTCGTCCTGCATGAAGACGAGGTTCCAGATCTCGAGGAGCCGGTCCTCGAGCTGGACCGGCATGTCCGGACCGAGCCTGCTCGGGTCGAAGTCCGGGCCGTAGGCGGGACCACGGTCGACGAGGATCTCCGAGCACGGTCCCCCGGGTCCGGGCACGCCCATCGACCAGTAGTTCTCCTTCCGGCCGAGCCGGAGGATGCGCTCGTCGGGCAGGCCGGTGACCTTCCGCCACAGGGCGAGCGCCTCGTCGTCACCGTCGAGGATCGAGGGGTAGAGAAGGCTCTCGTCCAGGCCGAAGCCGCCGTCGGCGATCGGCTTGGTGACCAGCTCCCAGGCGTACTCGATCGCGCCTTCCTTGAAGTAGTCGCCGAACGAGAAGTTGCCGCACATCTCGAAGAACGTGCCGTGCCGGGTGGTCTTGCCGACGTCCTCGATGTCGGGCGTGCGCACGCACTTCTGCACGCTGGTCGCGCGACGGTACGGCGGGGTCTCCTGGCCGAGGAAGTAGGGCTTGAACGGCACCATGCCGGCGTTGACGAACAGCAGGTTCGGGTCGTCGAGCAGCAGCGAGGCGGACGGCACCGGCGTGTGGCCGTGCGACTCGAAGTGAGCCACGAACCTCCGGCGAATCTCCGCGGTGTCCATCAGTTGCTGCCTTCCTGCGTTGTCGGGGGCGGGACCGCCTTGTGGCGGCCACCCGTGAGCTCGGGGGTTCCATGAGGCACGAGCCCCAGCCGCTCGCGCAACTCCGATTCCTTCTCGGCCCGGCCCTGCGCGACCTCGTCGCGGACCATCCGCGCGCCCAGCCCGAGCGCGCCGACGCGGTCCTTGAGCCCGTCGACCGTGAGCGCCTCGGCCGCGCGCCGGCCCCGGGCCATCACGTAGACGGCGGTACCGGCCCCGGCGACGAACCAGAGCCCGCGCCTCATGCGGCCGAGCCTTCTCCGTCGAGCGTGGCGCGGCGGCGCGCCTCCCACTCCCGGCGCGCCTCCCGGGTGTCCGCCCTGCGCTGCTTGCGCGCCCGCTTGACCTCGCGCCGCATCTCGAAGCGAATCCGGTTGCGCGTCTCCGGGTCGAGCGCCCGGCGTACGCCGTGGGCCAGCGAGGCCGCCTTGACCACGGTCTCGCGCAGCACCAGGTCGGCGAACAGGGCACCGCCGACCCGCGGCGCGGGCTCGGGCGCGGCGGGCTCGGGGTCGCCCAGGTTGGTGATGACGAACTCGGTGGCGGCCGCCGTCCGCGGCGGCGGGAGCACCACCCGGCGCTCCAGCTCCTCGAGCTGGGCCCTGAGCGAGGCGGTCTCGGCCCGGGACGCCGCGAGCTCGTGGTCGGTGCGGGCCCGGGCGCGCAGCAGCGCGCTCCCGAGTCCCAGCGCGACCAGCGCCAGCACCCCGGTCGCCGCGGGCACGATCCAGTCCTGCATGGTCACCGACCCTATCGCGGGGGCGTTGGTCGGGCCTGTCGAGACCCCGGAGGCGTGCGCTCGACCGACTCCGGGTCGGCGCTCACGTCACTGGGTCTCGACACGCCGGTCGCGGCGTCGTTCCTCAGCCGCGCGGCTCGCTCGACCACCATCGGCGGGTCCGCTCACGTCACCGGGTCTCGACACGCCGGTCGCGGCTTCGTTCCTCAGCCGCGCGGCTCGCTCGACCACCATCGGCGGGTCCGCTCACGCGTCCCCGCCACGGATCAGCCGGCGGACCCGCTCCCAGCGCTCCTTGATCGCGGCCTCGGCGCCGAGCGAGGTGGGCTGGTAGTACTCCCGGTCGAGGACGACGTCGGGGGCGTACTGCTGCTCGGCGATGCCGAACGGCTCGTCGTGGCTGTACTTGTACGTCGCGCCGTGGCCGATCTTCTTCGCACCCGCGTAGTGGGCGTCGCGCAGGTGCGGTGGCACCTGGCCGATCTTCCCGGCCCGGACGTCGGCGAGCGCGGCGCCGATCGCGGTGGTGACGGCGTTGGACTTCGGCGCGACCGCGAGCGCGATCGTGGCGTGGGCGAGCGTCAGCTGGGCCTCGGGCATGCCGATCAGCTGCACGGTCTGCGCCGCGGCGACCGCGGTCGGGAGCGCGGTCGGGTCGGCCAGCCCGACGTCCTCGGACGCCAGGATCATCAACCGCCGGGCGATGAACCGCGGGTCCTCCCCCGCCTCGATCATCCGGGCCAGGTAGTGCAGCGCCGCGTCGGCGTCGGAGCCCCGCACCGACTTGATGAACGCGCTGACCACGTCGTAGTGCTGGTCGCCCTGCCGGTCGTAGCGCACCGCGGCGCGGTCCACGGCCGTCTCCGCCGTCGCCAGGTCGACGGTGTCGAGCCCCTGCGCGGTCGCCGCTCCCGCGGCCGCCTCCAGGTAGGTCAGCGAACGGCGGGCGTCGCCGCCGGCCAGCCGGACCAGGTGCTCGAGCGCGTCCTCGTCGACCGCGACCGCGCCGGCCAGGCCACGCTCGTCCACGATCGCCTGGTCGAGGACCGCGCGCACGTCCGCGTCGGTCAGCGACTCCAGCCGGAGCAGCAGGCTGCGGGAGAGCAGCGGGGAGATCACGCTGAAGAAGGGGTTCTCCGTCGTGGCGGCGATCAGCGTGACCCAGCGGTTCTCGACGCCGGGCAGCAGCGCGTCCTGCTGGGCCTTGCTGAAGCGGTGCACCTCGTCGACGAACAGCACCGTCTCCCGGCCGGTCGCGACCAGCTCGGCCCGCGCGCCGTCGATCGCGGCGCGCACCTCCTTGACGCCGGCCGACACCGCCGACACCTCGACGAACCGCCGGTCGGTCTGCTGGCTGACGATCGCCGCGATGGTGGTCTTGCCGGTGCCGGGCGGACCCCAGAGCAGCAGCGACATCGGCTGGTCGCCCTCGACCAGCCGCCGCAGCGGCGATCCCGGCGCGCGCAGCTGCTCCTGGCCGACCAGCTCGTCGAGGGTCCGCGGTCGCATGCGGACGGCGAGCGGCGCCGACGCGTGCGTGTTCGCGTTCAGCGAGCCGCCCCCGGTCCGCCCACCTGTCGGTGCCGCGGAGCCGGGGGCGTCGAAGAGTCCGTCGTCCACGCTCAGAGCGTAGGGCTCATGCAGAAGCCATCGTCCGGCGCTCCAGGTCGAACCACGTGTCCGCGTAGCCTGGCTCGTTGCCGACCTCGGCGCTCGGCGTCGCACCCGGGTTCGGGGTACCGGTGTCGTCGACGCCGAGCAGCGACGCCGTCACCGGCCGGTCCGGGTGGTGGCCCAGCTCGCCGGCGAAGTGGCAGGCGACCTTGTGGCGCTTGCCGACCTGGAGCAGCGGCGGCTCGACCCGGGCGCAGATCTCCTGGGCCAGCGGGCAGCGGGTGCGGAACCGGCAGCCGGACGGCGGGTTGATCGGGCTCGGGACGTCGCCCTGGAGCCGGATCCGCTCGCGCCGGCCGCCGACCGCGGCCTGCTTGACGTCGGGAACGGCGGAGAGGAGCGCCTGGGTGTACGGGTGGTTCGGCCGGTTGTAGAGCGTCTCCCGGTCCGCGACCTCGACGATCTTGCCGAGGTACATGACCGCGACCTCCGGGCAGAAGTGCCGGACCACGGCCAGGTCGTGCGCGACGAACAGGAACGCGATGCCGAACTCCTTCTGGACGTCCTGGAGCAGGTTGATCACCTGCGCCTGGATCGACACGTCCAGCGCCGAGACCGGCTCGTCGGCCACGAGCACCTTGGGCTGCAGCGTGAGCGCGCGGGCGATGCCGATGCGCTGGCGCTGGCCGCCCGAGAACTCGTGCGGGTACCGGTTGTAGTGCTCCGGGTTCAGGCCGACGATCTCCAGCAGCTCCTGCACGCGCGGGATGATCTTGTTTCGCGGCACCACGTTGTGGATCGCGAGCGGCGCGCCGACGATCGACCCGACCGTGTGCCGCGGGTTCAGCGACGTGTACGGATCCTGGAAGATCATCTGGATCTCGCGCCGCAGCGGCTTCAGGCCGTGCGCGGAGGTCTTCGTGATGTCCTTGCCGTCGAACACGATCGAGCCGCCGGTGGGCTCGTACAGGCGGGTGATCAGCCGACCGGTGGTCGACTTGCCGCAGCCGGACTCACCGACCAGGCCGAGCGAGCCGCCCGCGGGCAGCTGGAACGACACGCCGTCGACGGCCTGCACGTGACCGATGGTCCGGCGGATGATCCCCGCCGACTTCACCGGGAAGTACATCCGCAGGTCGCGGACCTCCAGGATCGCCTCCGCGTCGGCCTGCGCGACCGACGGCGTGTGGGCCGTCTCGACCCCGACGTACGACGCGGCGTCGTCGGTCCGGTCCGCGCCGTCGAGGAAGGGGTCGTCGTTCGGCATCGCCGCCGTGACGTGCAGCTGCTCGTCGTCGGCCGGTTCCCCGAAGCCCATCGGGCGCTTCTCGCTCATCGCTCCTCCACCAGGTCCGGCGCGATCTCCGGCAGGACCTCTCTC
The DNA here is from genome assembly GCF_039526625.1 of Nocardioides aquiterrae. Classification (NCBI taxonomy): domain Bacteria; kingdom Bacillati; phylum Actinomycetota; class Actinomycetes; order Propionibacteriales; family Nocardioidaceae; genus Nocardioides; species Nocardioides aquiterrae. The sequence goes on along the minus strand of NZ_BAAAJE010000010.1, from coordinate 44,674 downwards.
TCGAACACGACATCGGGGTTGGTGATGTGGCACCGCTTGAGGTGGCCCTCGGTGCGGGTGCCCGGCACCAGCTCCGGCAGCACCGTGCTGCACAGGTCCCCTTCGACCTTGTCCTTGTGCTGGCACCGCGGGTGGAAGGGGCACCCGCTCGGCGGGCTGAGGAGGCTCGGCGGGTTGCCCGGGATCGGCACCAGCGCGGCGTTGGTGTCGCCGGACACGTCCGGCACGCTCGAGAGCAGACCCCAGGTGTAGGGCATCTCCGGGTGCGTGAGGATCTCCTTGGTGGTGCCGTACTCGACGGCCCGCCCGGCGTACATCACCAGCACGTCGTCGGCCATCTCGGCGACGACCCCCAGGTCGTGGGTGATGATGATGACGCCCGACTCGAACTCGCGCTGCAGGTCCTGGAGCAGGTCCAGGATCTGCGCCTGGACGGTCACGTCGAGCGCCGTGGTCGGCTCGTCGGCGATCAGCAGGCCGGGGTTGTTGATCAGCCCCATCGCGATCATCGCGCGCTGGCGCATGCCGCCCGAGAACTGGTGCGGGTAGTCGTCGACGCGACGGTCCGGCTGCGGGATGCCGACCCGGTCGAGCATCTCGACGGCGCGGGCCTTGGCGACCTTCCTGCTGACGTCGTGGTGGACCCGGTAGGCCTCGCCGATCTGGTTGCCGACCGTGTAGTACGGGTGCATCGCCGAGAGCGGGTCCTGGAAGATCATCGCGACGTCCTTGCCCCGGCGGCGACGCATCTCCTCGTCGCTGACCTTGAGCAGGTCGACACCGTCCAGGAGGATCTCGCCGCTGACCTGCGCGGTCGTGTTGCGGTGCAGGCCGAGGATCGCGGAGCTCGACACGGACTTGCCGGAGCCGGACTCACCCACGATGCCGAGGGTCTTGCCCTTGGCGAGGTCGAAGGAGAGCCCGTCCGTCGCCTTGACGACGCCGTCGACCGTCGGGAAGTGGACCTTCAGGTCACGGACCGAAAGAAAGCTGGACAAGTTCCCCCCTCAGCCGACGCGGACGCGCGGGTCGATGACGGCGTACAGCACGTCGACGATGATGTTGGCGACGATCACGAAGCTGCCCAGCAGGAGCACCAGTCCGATGATCGTCGGCAGGTCGTAGGTCAGGTTCGCCTCGACCGCCAGCTTGCCGAGCCCATTGTAGTTGAACACCGTCTCGGTGATGATCGCGCCACCCATGAGGCCGGCGAAGTCCAGGCCGATGAGCGTGACCAGCGGGGTCAGCGCGGCGCGCATGCTGTGCTTGATCAGGACGCGGCGGTTCTTGAGGCCCTTGGCCCGCGCGGTCCGGATGTAGTCCTCGGTCATCGACTCGAGCACGAACGCACGGGTCATCCGGACGTAGCCGGCCATGTACAGCAGCGCCAGGGTCAGGCCGGGGAGCAGCAGGCCCTGCAGCCACAGGCCGGGTCCGCCCTCCGCGATCGGCGTGTACGCCGGTGGCGGCACCAGCTGCCACTTGATGGCCACGAACTTGAGCAGGAAGATGCCGATGAAGAACGCGGGGAACGCGTAGAAGACGAGCGAGGCGGCGACGATGCCGCGGTCCACGATCGATCCCTTGCGCACCGCCGCGATGGTGCCGAATATGACGCCACCCGTGACCCACATGACCAGGGCCGCCAGGGCCAGCGACAGCGAGACCGGGAAGGCCTCCTTGATCTCCTCGTTGACGGTGGTGGAGTTCACGACCGAGTAGCCGAGGCACGGGGCGGGACAGTCGGTCACCAGCTGGGGAGCCGCTGCGCGCAGCTCGGCGTCGTCGGGGTACTGACGCCCGGCGACGACTCCCTTGAGGAAGTCCGTCCACTGCTCGACGACCGGCTTGCTGTAGCCGAGCGCCTTGTTGGTCTGCTTGATCTGGGCGGGCGAGCAGTTCTTGCCGCACGCGTACCGACCGGGGTCGACGGGCGAGGCGAAGAACAGCACGAACGTCACCAGGCTCATCACCAGGAGCAGGATCACGCCGATGAACAAGCGACGGATGACGTAGGCGAACATGGGTGGGACCACCTCGGGGACGATTCACTTCGGGTACGCAGGCCGGGCCGGCAGGTCGTGCTGGCACCAGCATGCACCCTGGACGGAGGTGAGGGTGAGGACCCCTCGACGAGGTCCTCACCCCCGGGCGTCGGGCGGCCGCCTGAGAGGCGACCGCCCGACGCGGTGTGCTACCGGTGTTGCGGGTGCTGAGTGGTCAGCTCTCCACGCCGATGGCGCCGAGGTCGGGGTAACCGTTCGACGCCGGAGTCGTCGTGTAGTTGGTGACCTTCGAGCCGTGCAGCATGTAGAACTTCGTGATGCTCAGCGGGATGTAGGCGACGTCCTGACCGAGCAGCTCGTCCGCCTGCTGGAGGGCGGCCGTCTGCGCGTCCAGGTCGGACGCGTTGGCGGCCTCGTCGACCAGCTTGTTGAACTCGTCGCTGTCGTAGGCGCCGTAGTCCTGCCCGTCGGAGGCGGCGGTCAGGTTCGGACGGCTGTCGAACAGCGGCGGCGTCACGGTGATGGCGGACGGCCAGTCGGCACCCCAGCCGCCCCACATGACGTCGGAGTCCTTGTCCGGCTTCTGGATGACGGTGTAGTAGGTGTCACCGAGCCCGTCGAGGGTCACGTCGAAGCCGGCCTGGTCCCAGGTCTCCTTCAGCGCGGCCGCCCACTTGTCGGCGGTCTCCGAGGTCGGGTAGGTGAACTTGATCTTCACCGGCATCGAGACGCCGGCGTCCTGGAGGATCTTCTTGGCCGCCTCCGGGTCACCGGAGTTGGAGCCCGAGAACGCCGGGTTCTCCTGGTAGCCGACCACGGCCGGGCTGACGATCGACTCGGCCGGGGAGCCGGCCTTGTCGCCACCGAGGGCGACGTTGTAGGCGTCGGAGTTCGTCGAGACGGCCAGCGCCTGGCGGACCGCCGGGTCCTTCATGACCGGGCTACGGAAGTTCGGAACCAGGTAGTAGACGTAGGGCGAGTCCACCAGGACGGAGCGGTCCGCGATCGGGCCCTCGATCTGGCTGTAGTACGCCGGCGGCACCGAGGTACCGGTGATCGCGTTCGGGTCGGTGTCGGCGATCAGGCGGTCGTACTGGTTCTCCGGGGTGAGACCGATCTGGAACTCGATGGTCTCCGGCAGGGCCTTGCGGAGCTCCGGCGAGTCGGTGGACTCGTCGTAGTTCTCGTTGCGGACCAGCGTGCCGCCCTTGTTCTTGTTCCAGGCGCCGTCCAGGCGGTACGGGCCGTTGGAGAAGATCTGGTAGTTGGACTTGTCGCCCTGGTCCTTGTCCTGGCGGTACGGGTCCATCATGTGCAGACCCGCGATCGCCAGCGGGAAGTCCGGCCACGGCTTGTTGAAGTGGTACGTGATCGTGTTGCCGTCACACGTGACCGCCTTGTCGAACAGGTCCTGGCCCTTGCCCGTGTACGGACCGGTGTAGGCCGGCAGACCGGTCTTCGGGTCGGTCGGGATGTCCAGGTAGCTGAGGATGTAGTTCGGGCCGCCGGTGATCACGTCGGTCGCGAACGCACGCGAGGCGCCGTACTTGAAGTCGTCGCAGGTGACGGGCTGGCCGTCCTCCCACTTCACGCCGTCCTTGACGGTGAAGGACCAGGTCTTGCCGCCCTCGGTCGAGGTGCCCGTGTCGGTCGCGAGGTCCGCCACCGGCGTGTTCGCCACCTCGGGGTCGTTGGAGATCGGGAAGGCCACCAGGGTGCGGTAGACGGTCCGGCTCAGGTTGGTGATGTCGCGACCGACGTACACGCGCTGCGGGTCGAGGTGCTCGATCGGCGTGTAGAGGTAGTAGAGGAGGTCGCCGCCCTTGGCCTCGGACGTGGGCTCGCTGGTGCCGTTCCCCGAGCCGTTGCCCGAGCTGCCGCCGCCACAGGCGGCGAGACCGGCAGCAAGCGCGACAGCAGCCGTGGCCGCGAACACCCGCTTTCGATACTTGAACATTACTTCTCCTTGAGTGTGTGACGCGCCTGGAGCGGCGGCACATTCGACGACTCGGTGTCGCCGAAGACTGGTGGATTCACTGGGGGGACGAGGAGGCGGTCAACGCGCGGCCCTGGGGTCGAGCGCGTCGCGGATCCCGTCGCCCAGCAGGTTGAAGCTGACCACGATGATCATGATCAGGAAGGCCGGGGCGAAGAAGAACAGGAAGTCGGCGCTCGAGTAGTTGATCGAGCTCCGCAGCACGTTGCCCAGCGTCGGCGTCGGCGGGTGGATGCCGACACCGAGGTAGCTCAGCGCCGCCTCGGCCGAGACGTAGACCGGCATGGTCAACGTGAAGGTGACCAGCAGGGGCGCCCACAGGTTCGGCAGGATCTCCTTGAAGTAGATCCGCCGGCGCGGCGCGCCGAGCAGCACCGCGGCGTCGACGAACTCGCGCTCGCGGACCGACAGCACCTGGCCCCGCATGATGCGGGCGATACCGGGCCAGCCGAACATGCCGAGGACGAGGACGACGTAGACGCCGTTCGGGATGTCACTGGAGGCGTCGCCGGGGAGGTACTGGGCCAGCAACGCCACGCCCATGCTGGACAGCGCCAGCAGCATCAGGGTCTGGGGGAACGACAGGGTCAGGTCGATCGAGCGGCCGATGATCGCGTCGAGCCAGCCGCCGGTGAAGCCGGCGATGATGCCGAGCACCGTGCCGACGCCGATCGCGATGATCGTCGCCGAGATCGCGATCGCGAGCGAGAAGGTGATGCCGTACCAGACCCGCGAGAGGACGTCCCGGCCGGTGCCCGGCTCGACGCCGAGCGGGTGGTCCCAGCTGACGCCGCCGAACTTGCCGATCGGCAGGCCGCCGCTGTTCCCGTCGATCAGGTCGCTGTTGAAGCTCGTCGGGTCGAGCACCCCGAACTTCACCAGGAACGGAGCGGCGAGCGCGGCCATGAAGTAGAGGGCGACGACGACGAAGGCGATCATCGACAGCTTGTCGCGACGGAACCGGCCGATCGCGAGCTTGGTCGGCGACTGGCCGGCGATCTTGCTGAGATCTCCCCCGGGGCCCGCGGTGGGGTCGGGAAGCTGCTCACTCTCCAGGTTCGAAGCCTGAACGGACATGGCACCTCTGTCGTGTCGGATGTGCGTGGTCGTCGGTTCCGTAGTGCCGGATCACGGACAGCCGGAGGGCCGGCGACCGGTGCGACTCTATGTGACGCCCACGCATCATCGGGTCATCTGCTTGTAACGATCTGGTCTCGACGCTGACTTGTTACATCTTCGCCGGATCACCCCTCGGACGGCACGTCCTTCGCCGGCACGGCGTCCACCCCGGCCTCCTTGCGCTGCTCGGGCGTGATCGGCGCAGGAGCTCCGGTGAGCGGGTCGAAACCGCCACCGGACTTCGGGAACGCGATCACGTCGCGGATCGAGTCGCTACCGGCGAGCAGCGCGACGATCCGGTCCCAGCCGAACGCGATGCCGCCGTGCGGCGGCGCGCCGTACTTGAACGCCTCGAGGAGGAACCCGAACTTCTCCTCCGCCTCCGCCTCGTCGATCCCCATCACGGCGAACACCCGCTTCTGGACGTCCTCGCGGTGGATACGGATGGAGCCGCCGCCGATCTCGTTGCCGTTGCACACGATGTCGTAGGCCCACGCGAGCGCGCTGCCGGGGTCCCGGTCGAACCCCTCCACGTCCTGCGGCGCGGTGAACGCGTGGTGGACGGCGGTCCAGGCGCTGTAGCCGAGGGCCACGTCGCCGGACGCGGTCGCGTCGGCGGTCGGCTCGAACAGCGGCGCGTCCACGATCCACACGAACGCCCACGCGTCCTCGTCGATGAGACCGCAGCGCCGGCCGATCTCGAGGCGCGCGGCGCCGAGCAGCCCGCGGCTGGCCTTGACCGGTCCGGCGGCGAAGAAGATGGCGTCGCCGGGCTGCGCGCCGACGTGGGCGGCCAGGCCGGCGCGCTCCTCGTCGGAGATGTTCTTGGCGACCGGGCCGGTCAGCTCGCCGTCCTCCTGCACCAGCGCGTACGCGAGGCCCTTGGCGCCCCGCTGCTTGGCCCAGTCCTGCCAGGCGTCCAGCTGCTTGCGGGGCTGGCCGGCGCCCCCGGGCATCACCACGGCGCCGACGTACGGCGCCTGGAAGACCCGGAACGGGGTGTCGGCGAAGAACGCCGTGCAGTCGACCAGCTCCTGGCCCATCCGCAGCTCCGGCTTGTCGGAGCCGAAGCGGGCCATGGCGTCGGCGTAGGTCATCCGCGGGATCGGGGTGGAGATCTCGTGGCCGACCAGCCGCCACAGGGCGACCAGGATCTCCTCGGAGACCGCGATGACGTCGTCCTGGTCGACGAAGCTCATCTCGATGTCGAGCTGGGTGAACTCCGGCTGGCGGTCGGCACGGAAGTCCTCGTCGCGGTAGCAGCGCGCGATCTGGAAGTAGCGCTCCATCCCGGCGACCATCAGCAGCTGCTTGAACAGCTGCGGGCTCTGCGGCAGGGCGTACCAGCTGCCCGGCTGGAGCCGGGCCGGCACCAGGAAGTCGCGAGCGCCCTCGGGGGTGGAGCGGGTCAGCGTCGGCGTCTCCACCTCGACGAACCGGTGACCGTCGAGGACGTCGCGCGCGGCCTTGTTCACCTGGCTGCGCAGGCGGAGCGCGGCGTTCGGTCCGGGGCGGCGCAGGTCGAGGTAGCGGTGCCGGAGCCGCGCCTCCTCGCCCACCTCCACGTGCTCGTCGATCGGGAACGGCAGCGGTGCCGCGGCGCTGAGCACCTCCAGGTCGGAGACGATGACCTCGACCTCGCCGGTCGGCAGGTTCGGGTTGGCGTTGCCCTCCGGGCGCTTGCTCACCTCGCCCGTGACCTTGATGCAGTACTCGCTGCGCAGCGCGTGCGCGACCTCCTCGTCGCGGACCACCACCTGGACGACCCCGCTGGCCTCGCGCAGGTCGAGGAAGGCCACGCCGCCGTGGTCGCGCCGACGGGCCACCCACCCCGCGAGGGTGACGGTCTGGCCGACGTGCTCGGCGCGGAGGGCGCCGGCGTCCTGGGTGCGGATCACTGCTCTGTCTCCTTCATCGTGACCTGCGGTCGCAGGTCCTCGGCGGGCGGGGTCCAGGTGGCGGGGTCCGCCGCCACCTGCTCCCCCGACCGGATGTCCTTGACCTCGCTCTGGTCGGGGAACCACACGTACGGGATCCCCCGGCGCTCGGCGTACCGGATCTGCTTGCCGAACTTCTGCGGGCTCGCCGCGACCTCGCACGGGATGCCGCGGGCCCGGAGCGCGGTCGCCACGGCGTCGCTGCCCGGACGGCTCTCCTCGTCGGCCAGCGCGACCAGCACCACGCTCGGCACCTTGCGGTCGGAGCTCAGCAGGCCCCGGCTCATCAGCGGCACCAGCGATCGGCTGATGCCGAACGAGATGCCCACGCCCGGGTAGGTGCTGCGGCCGTCGGAGGCGAGCGCGTCGTACCGTCCTCCCCCGCCGACGGACTTCAGGAACTCGAAGCCGACCATGTAGATCTCGAAGACCGTGCCGGTGTAGTAGTCCAGGCCCCGAGCCAGGCTCAGGCTGGCCTCGACCTCGAACCGGTCGCTGCGCACGCTCGCGCAGCCGTCGATGACCGCGGCGAGCTCCGCGAGCCCCGTGTCGAGCAGGTCGTGCTCCACCCGCAGCTCCCGGACCCGCTCCACGAACGACGTGTCGGTGGTGCTGATCCGCGCGAGCGCGAGGCACTGCTGGACCTGCTCGTCGCCGAGGCCGGCGTCGGTGCCCAGCAGCGTCGCGACGGCGTCCTCGGGCAGCTTGTCGAGCTTGTCGATGATCGTGATCACCGCCTGCGGGTCCTCGGCCCCGATGCCGCGGTAGAACCCCTCGATCAGCTTGCGGTTGTTGACCCGCAGCCGCAGCGGCGGCAGCGGCAGCCCGGACAGCGCCTCGGCCATCACGCGCGCGACCTCGACGTCGAAGTGGAAGGGCAGCTCGTCCTTCATCACCACGTCGATGTCGGCCTGGGTGAACTCCCGGTAGCGGCCCTCCTGGGGACGCTCGCCGCGCCAGGCCTTCTGGATCTGGAACCGGCGGAACGGGAACTCCAGCTTGCCGGCGTTCTCCAGCACGTAGCGGGCGAACGGGACGGTCAGGTCGAAGTGCAGGCCCATGCCGGAGTCGGCTGCGGCCTCGGTCTCCTGCAGCCGCCGGAGGACGTAGACCTCCTTGGAGGTCTCGCCCTTGCGCAGCAGCTGGTCCATCGGCTCCACGGCGCGGGTCTCGATGCCCGCGAAGCCGTGCAGCTCGAAGGTACGCCGGAGCGTGTCGATCACCTGCTGCTCGACGAAGCGCTGCTCGGGCAGCAGCTCGGGGAACCCGCTGAGCGGGGTCGGCTTGTTGCTCATCTGACTCAGAGACCTCGGGTGACGCGGGGGGTGTCGTCGCTGGACTGCAGCTCGAGGAGGAACGGGTTCGTAGCGCGCTCGCGGCCGATCGACGTCTGCTCGCCGTGACCGGGCAGCACCACGACGTCGTCGGGCAGGGTCAGCACCTTGTCGCGCAGGCTGCGCAGCATCGTGGGGTGGTCGCCGCCGGGCAGGTCGGTGCGCCCGATCGAGCCGGCGAACAGCAGGTCGCCGGAGAACATGACCTCCGAGACGTCGTCCCGCTCGTACGGCGACCGGAAGGTCACCGATCCCTCGGTGTGGCCGGGTGCGTGGTCGACGACGAACCGCAGCCCCGCCAGCTCGAGCTCCTGGCGGTCGGCCAGTTCACGGACGTCGTCGGGCTCGGCGAACTCGTACTTCCCGCCGAGCAGCATCTGCGTGGTCTCGGGGGACAGCCCCGCCATCGGGTTCGCCAGCAGGTGCCGGTCCGCCGGGTGGATCCACGCGGTCGCGTCGTAGGTGCCGGCGACCGGCGCCACGCACCACATGTGGTCGACGTGGCCGTGCGTGACCAGCACGGCGACCGGCTTGAGCCGGTGCTCGCGGACCACCTGGGCGACGCCCTCGGCGGCGTCCTTGCCGGGGTCGACGACCACGCACTCGCTACCGGGACCGGTGGCGGCCACGTAGCAGTTCGTGCCCCACGGGCCCGCTGGGAATCCGGCGATCAGCACCCCGGCAGCCTACCCAGCGCGCCGAGGCGGCGTCGCACCGGTGGCCGCGACGCCGCCGAGGGAGGCAGCGCGTTCAGTCGACGTGGTAGCCGCAGTTCGTGCAGAACTGCGCGTCGTGCTCGATCGGCTCGCCGCAGTGGCCGCAGAAGTGGTGCTCGTGCGGGCCGGCGGCGGGCGGCGGGACCGGTGGCGCCGGTGCGGGGCCGGCGCTCCCCACCGGGACCGGCGCCGGCGTCGGCGGCGGGGCGACCGGCACGGGACCGGGCTGCTGCACGGTCGGCGGGTACGGCGGAGCCGGCGGGGCCTTCCGGCCGCGGCGCACCAGGACCAGCGCGAGGACACCACCGGCGACCACCACGAGGGCGACGGCGCCGAGGCCGATCAGGAGCACGGGCGCACCGTTCGAGCCCGACTCCTCGGCGGGCGGCTCGGGCAGCCCCTCCGCCTTGTCGAGGTACTCGGCCGCGAGCGCGTTGCTCGGCTGCTCGTCGACCACGGCCGAGAGCTTCTCCACCGCCACGGCCTTGTCGCCGTCCCAGTAGGCCTGGAGGCCGTCCCGGTACGCCGTCGTCGTCTCGCTCACCACGTTGTCCACCCCGGCGCCGGCGAGCAGCTCGGCCAGCTGCGAGGCCGGACGCACGAAGTTGAACGGCTGGGTCTCGCCGGCGATGCCGAAGCTGTTCACGCCGACGACCTGACCGTCGAGGTCCACGGTGGGTCCACCGCTCATGCCCGCCGAGACCGCCGCGGAGATCTCGTAGACGGTGAGCAGCCCGCCCTGCACGGTCTTCACGGAGCTGATCGCCCCGTCCTTGAAGCTCGGCGTCAGGTCGGGGTCGGTCACCGTGTCGACCGAGGCCGGGTAGCCGACCGACACGATGTCGGTGCCGACGTCGACCTCCTGGTCCGACAGCGGCAGCGCGTTGAGGCCGGTGGCCTCGACCTTCAGCAGCGCGACGTCCCCGGCGTCCGGCCCGAGCTTGTCCACGACGCGCGCGCGCCGTACCTCCGCGGTCCTGATGCCCGAGGCCGCGGCACCCCACCCGACCTGGATGACCAGGTCCGCGCGGTTGACCTTGTCGTAGGTCTCCACGCGGTAGTCCTGGAACCCGACGACCTGGTCGACGGTGAGCGAGGGCTCCACGTAGTAGCCGGTGTCGATGGCCCACTGGGCTGCGGCCTGGAAGAACGCCGGCTTGACCTCGTCCAGGTCGACGCAGTGACCGGCCGTGGCGATGTAGCCGTCCGGGTTGACCACGAAGCCGGTGCACTGGAACGACAGCTGGAACTGCTGGCCGCCGTTGAGGTACTGCTTGTTGGCCTTGTCGTAGACGTAGGCGGCCCAGTCCTGCTCGAGGTAGACGATGCTCGGCTGGACCAGGGCGTTGACCCGCTCGAGGGGCGTCTCCGCCCCCGCGGGGTCGTCGGCTCGGACGGCGCCGGCCCCGAGGACGGACAGTCCGGTGAGCGCAAGTGCAGCCACGCACGCGGCTGCGCTGCGACGACGATGGCTCATGACACCCTCCTGCCGCAGAGTCTCTCCGTACTACGAACGTAGAGAGCGGCCCGGGGCCGAGGGCAGGGTCGGTGGTCCCGCGGTGGCAGGGCCCGGAGACCCGGACCCTGCCCCGTGTCAGGCGAGCGGGTTGCCGCAGTTGCTGCAGAACTTCGTGCCGGCGTCGACGGCCGCACCGCAGCTGCCGCAGAAGTGCGGCTCGTGGCGCGGCGCGGTGGCCGTGGCCGTCGGCCCGGTCGTGGGGGTCGGGGCCGTCGTGCTGGTGAACCCGACCGCGGCGGTCGAAGCCACCGGCTCCGGACCGGCGGCCGCGGCCGGCGGGGCCGGGGGCACGACGGGCGCAACGGGCGCGGCGGGAGCCGGTGCGGGCGGCACGGCGGCCGCCGGCGTACGACGCCGCAGCAGCAGGACGGCCACGAGACCGCCGCCGACCAGCACCAGCGCGCCGGCACCGATCGCGATCGGCAGCACGGGCAGGCCCGAGTCGTCGGCGGGCGGCGGCGGGTCCGGGAGGTCCTTGGCCTTGCCCAGGAAGTCGGCGGCGAGCTTGTTCGTGGGCTGCTCGTCGGTCACCGTCCCCAGCTTCTCGACCGCGGTGGCCTTGTCCCCGGACCAGTAGGCCTCGAGCCCGTCGCGGTACGCCTGCGTCGTGTCGGACAGCTCGTTGTCGACCCCGGCACCGGCCATCAGCTCGCTCAGCTGCGAGGAGGGGCGCAGGAAGTTGAAGGCCTGCGGCTCGCCGAGGATGCCGAAGCTGTTGACGCCGATCACCTCGCCGTCCAGGTTCACCGACGGACCGCCGCTCATGCCGCCCGAGACCGCGGCGGAGATCTCGTAGACCGGGAGGACGCCGCCCTGCACCGTCTTCACCGAGCTGATCGAGCCGTCCTTGAACGACGGGGTCAGGTTGGGGTCGGTGACCGAGTCGACCGAGGCGGGGTAGCCGATCGACACCACGTCCGTGCCGACCTCGACCTCGTCGGTGGCGATCGGCAGCGCGTTCAGGCCGGTGTCCTCGACCTTCAGGAGCGCCACGTCGCCCTTGTCCTGGCCGTTGAAGTCGATGACGCGGGCGCGCTTGACCTCCGAGGTGTCGATTCCGGAGACCGAGGCGCCCCAGCCGACCTGGATGTCGAGGTCCGCGGCGTTCTTGCGCTCGCTGGAGTCGATCCGGTAGTCACCGAACCCGATGATGTCGTCGAGCGTGAGCGAGGTGCTGCTGTAGTAGCCGTTGTCGAGCGCCCACTGGGCGGCGGTCTCGACGAAGCTGCTGCGCACCTCCTTGAAGTCGACGCAGTGCCCGGCGGTCGCGATGTAGCCGTCCGGGTTGACCACGAAGCCCGTGCACTGGAACTGCAGCTCGAACGGGTCGCCGTTGTTGAGGTACTGCTTGTTGAAGGTGTCGTAGACCCTCCCGTCCCAGGTCTGCAGGAGGAACACGACGCTCGGCTGCACGAGTGCGTTGACCCTCTCCAGGGGCGTGACCTCCGGCGCCGGGCTCGGCGACTCCCCCGCCGCCCAGGCCGCCGTACCGCTGACGGGCAGCAGCACCGCCAGCGCGCCCGCTGCGAGGGCCGCCGCCGCCCTCCTTGCTCTGTTCGTCATGCTCATGTCCGCCGTCCTCAGACTCCGAGGAGCGCCACGGTGGTCGCTCGCGGTCGATGGTGCGTGCGTGAGGCGGACCCCGAGAATGACCCGCCGGGGTGGTCGGGAGGGCAGTTGGCCGCTCGGTGCCGCGGTCGACCCGGCGGCGCACCCCGCGCCGTGACTAGCATGGGCCTGCCACGACCTGAGCGAGCGGAGCGAAGCAGTGACCAGCCACGATTGGGGCCGCGTCGACGACGACGGCACCGTCTACGTGAAGACCGCCGACGGGGAGCGCCCCGTCGGGCAGTACCCCGAGGGAACCCCCGAGGAGGCACTGAAGTTCTTCACCGAGCGGTACGACGCGCTCGCGTTCGAGGTCGAGCTGCTGGAGCGGCGGATCCGGTCCGGCGTGATGTCGCCGGACGAGGCGACGTCGTCCGTGCGCACCGTTCGCGAGCAGGTCGTGGGGGCGAACGCCGTGGGCGACCTCGCCGCGCTCGCCGCCCGGCTCGACGCCCTCGGCCCCGTCCTCGAGCAGCAGCGGGAGGCTCGCAAGGCCGAGCGCGCCCAGCGCTCCGCCGAGGCGCGCTCCGGCAAGGAGCGGATCGTCACCGAGGCCGAGGCGCTCGCGGAGGGATCGGACTGGCGCAACGGCGCCAACCGGATGCGCGAGCTGCTCGACGAGTGGAAGGCGCTCCCCCGCATCGACCGCGGGTCCGACGACGCCCTGTGGCGGCGCTTCTCGACCGCGCGGACGGCGTACACGCGGCGCCGCAAGGCGCACTTCGCCGAGCAGCACGAGAAGCGTGACCAGGCCCGGGCGGTCAAGGAGCGGCTCGCGTCCGAGGCCGAGGAGCTCGCGACCTCGACGGACTGGGGCCCGACCGCGGGCCGCTACCGCGAGCTGATGCGGCAGTGGAAGGCCGCGGGCCCCGCCCCCCGCGACGTGGACGACGCGCTGTGGAAGCGCTTCCGCGGCGCCCAGGACGCGTTCTTCGGCGCCCGCGACGCGGCGGTCGCGGAGCAGGACCAGGAGTTCGCGGCCAACGCCGTCGTCAAGGAGCAGCTGCTGGCCGAGGCCGAGGCGCTGCTGCCCGTGACGGACCTGGAGGCGGCCAAGAGGGCGTTCCGCGACATCGCCGAGCGGTGGGACGCCGCCGGCAAGGTGCCGCGCGACCGGATGCGCGAGCTCGAGGGCCGGATCCGCCGGGTCGAGCAGGAGATCCGCGGCGTCGAGGACGAGCAGTGGCGCCGGTCGGACCCCGAGAAGTCCGCCCGCGCCGACGACATGGTCTCCAAGCTCGAGGCCGCGATCGCGCAGGTGGAGGCCGACCTCGAGAAGGCCCGGGCCGCCGGCAACGACAAGCGGGTCAGGGAGCTCGAGGACAACCTCGCCTCCCGCCAGTCGTTCCTGGAGATGGCGAAGCGGGCCAGCGCGGACTTCTCCGGCTGAGCGGCCGTCGTCAGCTCAAGGCGTGCGCGCGCATCCGGCGGAGCCGGTCGCGCATCTCGCGCAGTTCTGGCGCCGTGAGCCGGGCGGCACGTAGACGCGGCAGGACCCGTGGCGTGTCGTCCATCTCGAAGACGGTGATCACGGTGCGATCCGGGATCGAGTAGCACCCACAGCTTCCGCCGGGGTCGCCGAGCGCGAACACGGGCAGCGGCACGATCGCGGGGGCTCCTGCCGGCACGACGTACGGAATCGCCGCTTGGCACATCGGCTCGAAGGGGTCGCTGGCCGTGCAGGCGTTCGGATAGAAGTCGAGCGCCACGTCGGGGTCCAGGAGGTCGAGACCGGCCGGGTCCGGGGCCTCGAAGAAGACCGACCCCGGTCCGGTGAGGAAGGCGCCCTGCACGGTGAGCAGGTAGGTCCCGGGGCCGGGCAGGTCGATCCCGCTGTCCGGCACCCGGGAGTAGGCGTCCGTGCTCCCCGATCCGGCATCGACGAGCCCGAAGTCGCTCGTGTCGTACGCGGCGGATCCGACGAGCCCACCGCCGGCGGGGCCGATCGGACCACGGCTGCCGCGTTCGCCCGGCGGGCCGTCCGGCCCCGCCGGCCCTGCCGGCCCCGCCGGGCCTGCTGGTCCGGGTAGTCCCTGAGGCCCCGCTGGGCCCGGCGCGCCCTGCGGGCCCGACTGCGCGAGCCGGGCGATCCGCCGCTTGGTGGGTTCGCTGAGCGACTTCCACCAGTTCACCTGGCCGTGGCCGATGGTGCGGTTCTTGACGCTGTTGTCGGCGAGGTCGCGCGTATGGATCGTCCCGTCCGCGATGTCCTGCGACGTGATCAGCCTGCCGGCGATCGCGCCGGAGGTCGCGCCGACCACGAGGGTCAGTGCCAGGGCACCCGCGACGACGGCGGCGCTGCCGGAGGGGCGGAGAGAGAGGCGCATGCCTGGCAACCTAGGCCGCCATCGGCACCGACGGCCGGATCGCGACCGACGGTCCAGACCTACTGGCTAGACCGGCGGCTACTGCGTCACGCGGTAGGCGTCGAAGACGCCGGGCACCGAGCGGACCGCCTTGAGGACCGTGTCGAGGTGCTTGGCCTCGGCCATCTCGAAGGTGAACCGGCTCTTCGCCACCCGGTCGCGGGTGGTGGACAGGTTCGCGCTGAGGATGTCGACGTGCGCGTCGGAGAGCGCCATCGTGATGTCGGAGAGCAGCCGGGCCCGGTCCAGGGCCTCGACCTGGATGTTGACCAGGAAGCTGGACTGCCCGGTGGGCGCCCACTCGACGTCGAGCAGCCGCTCCGGCTGCGCTTGCAGGCTCTTGGCGTTCGTGCAGTCCTGCCGGTGCACCGACACTCCCCCGCCTTTGGTGACGAACCCGAGGATCGGGTCCGGCGGGACCGGGGTGCAGCACTTGGCCAGCTTCACCCACACGTCCGGGGCGCCCTTGACGATGACGCCCGCGTCGCCGCCCGGCTGGACCCGGGGCCGGCTGCGCCGGCCGGTGATGGTCACGCCCTCGGCGAGGTCCTCGGCCGCACCCTCGTCGCCGCCGTGCAGGTCGATGACCCGGCGGACGACGGCCTGCGCGGAGAGGTTGCCCTCCCCCACGGCGGCGTACAGCGCCGAGACGTCCGCGAGCTTGAAGTGGACCGCTGCCAGGGTCAGCGCCTCGTGGGACATCAGCCGCTTGAGCGGGAGCCCCTCCTTGCGCATCAGCTTCGCGATCTGCTCCTTGCCGCGGTCGATCGCCTCCTCGCGCCGCTCCTTGGTGAACCACTGCCGGATCTTGGAGCGCGCCCGCGGCGACTTCACGAAGCCGAGCCAGTCGCGGGACGGCCCGGCCGTCGGCGACTTGGACGTGAAGACCTCGATCACGTCGCCGTTCTCGAGTGCGGACTCCAGCGGTACCAGCCGCCCGTTCACGCGGGCGCCGATCGTGCGGTGGCCGACCTCGGTGTGGACGGCGTACGCGAAGTCGACGGGCGTCGCGCCGGTGGGCAGCGCGATCACGTCGCCGCGCGGGGTGAAGACGTAGACCTCCGCGCGGTTGATCTCGAACCGCAGCGACTCCAGGAACTCGCCCGGGTCCTCGACCTCGTTCTGCCAGTCGAGGAGCTGGCGGACCCAGGTCATGTCGTCGAGGTCGCCGGCGCGGTCGGTGTCGACGCCGGCGCGGCCGTCCTCCTTGTACTTCCAGTGCGCGGCGACGCCGTACTCCGCGCGGCGGTGCATGGCGAACGTGCGGATCTGCAGCTCGACCGGCTTGCCCTGCGGGCCGATCACCGTCGTGTGCAGCGACTGGTACATGTTGAACTTCGGCATCGCGACGTAGTCCTTGAACCGGCCGAGCACCGGGTTCCAGCGCGCGTGCAGGATGCCCAGGACCGTGTAGCAGTCACGGTCGTTCTCGACGAGCACGCGGATGCCGACCAGGTCGTAGATGTCGGAGAAGTCGCGGCCCCCGACGATCATCTTCTGGTAGATCGAGTAGTAGTGCTTCGGCCGGCCGGTGACCGTCGCCTTCACCTTCGCCTCGCGCAGGTCCGCCTCCACCTGGGCGATCACCTCGGCGAGGAACTGGTCGCGCGACGGCGCCCGCTCCGCCACCATCCGCACGATCTCGTCGTAGATCTTCGGGTGCAGGGTCGCGAACGCCAGGTCCTCGAGCTCCCACTTGATGGTGTTCATGCCGAGCCGGTGGGCCAGCGGCGCGTAGATGTCGAGGGTCTCGCGGGCGACCCGCTCCTGGGTCTCCTGCTTGACGTAGCGCAGCGTGCGCATGTTGTGCAGCCGGTCGGCGAGCTTGATGACCAGCACCCGGATGTCGCGCGACATCGCGACGATCATCTTGCGGATCGTCTCGGCCTGCGCGGAGTCGCCGTACTTGACCTTGTCGAGCTTCGTCACGCCGTCGACGAGCTGGGCGATCTCCTCGCCGAAGTCCTGCCGGACCTGCTCCAGCGTGTACGGCGTGTCCTCGACCGTGTCGTGCAGGAGCGCGGCCGCCAGGGTCGGCTCGGTCATGCCGATGTCGGCGAGGATCGTGGTCACCGCGAGCGGGTGCGTGATGTACGGGTCGCCGCTCTTGCGGGTCTGGGTCCCGTGCATCTTCTCGGCGGTCGTGTACGCGCGCTCGAGCAGCGCCAGGTCGGCCTTGGGGTGGTTGGCCCGCACCGAGCGGAACAGCGGCTCGAGGACCGGGTTGGCGGTCTGGTTGCGGGTGCCCATCCGGGCGAGGCGGGCCCGCATGCTGCGCGTCGAGGACGCCGTCTCCGGCGCGCGCCGCTCCCGCTCGACGGCGGGCGTGGCGGTTTCCTCGGTCACGGAGTCAGTCTACGAGGCACTCACACAGTGAGCAGCGTGGTGAGGGGGACGTCCCCGAGCGTCTCGCGACCGGGCAGGAAGCCGAGCTCCATGAGCATGGCGACGGCGTGCACCGAGGCGCCGCACTTCTCGACCAGGTCCAGGGTGGCCCGGGCGGTGCCGCCGGTGGCCAGCACGTCGTCGACGAGCAGCACGCTCTCCCCCGGCCGCACCGCGTCGCGATGCACCTCGAGGGTCGCCTCGCCGTACTCGAGCGCGTACGACACCGCGTAGGTCTCCCGCGGCAGCTTGCCGACCTTGCGGACCGGCACGAAGCCGACCTCGAGGGCGAGCGCGACCGGTGCCCCGAGGATGAAGCCACGTGACTCCATCCCCAGCACCTTGTCGACCGCCGGCCTTCCGGACCCGTCGCGCCCGGCGTCCGCGAGCGCCTGGACCACCGCGGTGAACGCCGTGTGGTCGGCCAGCAGCGGCGTGATGTCCTTGAAGAGGATCCCGGGCTCGGGGAAGTCGGGGACGTCTGCGATCAGCGCGAGCGCGTCGGCCAGCCCGGTCCCCGGCCCGGGAGCGGTCACTTCTTGCCCCGCTTGGACTTCGGCTGGCGGCTGGGCTGCTGCCGGCCGGACGACGGGCTCTGCTGCACCGGGCGGGTGGGCTGCGGCGCCACCCGGCCGCGCCCCATCGCCTCCGGCGACCGCGGCTCCCGCGCGACGGCGGCACCGCCGGAGACCGGCGCGTCCTCCCGCTGCTCGTCGTCGAGGCCCGGCTCGTCGTGCACCGGCATGTCGTCGCTGAACGTCGGGACCGCGGCGTACCGGTCGGCCTCGAGCGCCCTCTGGCGCTGGCGGGCGCGCTTCTCGGCCTGCACGACGTAGGTCTCGTTCGCCTTGAGCTGCACCAGGAGCGGCGTCGCGATGAAGATCGACGAGTACGCGCCGGCCGCCATGCCGACGAACAGCGCGAGCGCCAGGTCCTTCAGCGTGCTCGCGCCGAGCTGGACCGCGCCGACGTACAGGATCGCGGCGACCGGGATCAGCGCCACGATCGACGTGTTGATCGACCGCACCAGGGTCTGGTTGACCGCCAGGTTCGCGGCCTGGGCGTACGACATCCGGCTCTCGCGCAGGTTCTTGGTGTTCTCGCGCACCTTGTCGAACACCACGACGGTGTCGTACAGCGAGAAGCCCAGGATGGTGAGGATGCCGGTGACGGTGGCGGGCGTGACCTCGAAGCCCGACAGCGCGTACACCCCGACCGTGATCACGATGTCGTGGAGCAGGGCGACGATCGCCGCGAGCGACATCTTCCACTCGCGGAAGTACGCCCAGATGAACAGGACGACGAGCACCAGGAAGACCGCCAGTCCGATCGCGGACCGCTTGGCGATCTCCTTGCCCCAGCTCGGTCCGATCTCCGTCGTCTGGATGTCGGCCTGGGTGGCCCCGGTGACCTCGGTGATCACCCGCACGATCTGCTGGCTCTCGTCGTTCGTCACCGGCTTGACCTGCACGATGATCGAGTTCGTGCCGCCGCTGCCGCTGGTCGTGACCACCGGCTGCTGGGCGGCGTCGATACCGGTGGCCGCGATGTCCTCCCGGAGCCGGTCGGCCAGGTCCTGGGTGGCCTGGCCCGCGGGCAGCTGCACCTTGTACTCGGCGCCGCCGACGAACTCGATGCCCATGTCGAGGCCCTTGACGGACAACCCGAGCACCGCCGCCAGGACGATGACACCCGAGAGGGCGTACCAGAGCCACTTGCGGCCGACGAAGTCGATCGAGCGCCGGCCCGAGTAGAGGTCGTTGCCGAGACGCGAGAACTTGCCCATCAGACCGTCCTTCCAGCCGTGCTGATGCGGTCGACCCCGAGCGTCTCGGCACTCAGGCCCGAGAGGCGGTGGCCGTGGTTGAAGAAGCGGTACTTCCCGAGCAGGGTCACCATCGGGTGGGTGAACCAGAAGAAGATCGCCACGTCGATCAGCGTGGAGAGGCCGAGCGCGAACGCGAAGCCCTTCACGACGCCGGCCGCGAAGATGTACAGCACGACGGCGGCGAGGAACGAGACCGTGTCCGCCGCGAGGCAGGTGTTCCGCGCGCGCTTCCAGCCGGCCTGCACCGCGACCCGCATCGACTTGCCGTCCCGCATCTCGTCGCGGATCCGCTCGAAGTAGACGATGAAGGAGTCGGCCGTGATGCCGACCGCGACGATCAGGCCCGCGATGCCGGGCAGGGTGAGCGTGAAGCCCGCCGTCTTGGCGAGCAGCAGGACCATCGCGTAGGTCACGGCGCCCGCCACGATCAGTGAGGCGATCACCACGAGGCCGAGGCCGCGGTAGTAGAACAGGCAGTAGATCATCACCAGCAGCAGGCCGATCAGGCCGGCGGTGATGCCGGCGGTGAGCTGGTCACCGGCCAGGGAGGCACCGATCTGCTCGACCTGGATGCCGTCCTTCCCGAACGAGATCGGCAGCGAGCCGTACTTGAGGCTGGTGGCGAGGCTCTTCGCCGTGGCCTCGGTGAAGTTGCCGCTGATCTGCGCGTCGCCGTTGGTGATCGCCGAGTCGAACCGTGGGTCCGAGATGACCTTGCCGTCGAGCACGATCGCGAACTGCTGGTTGCTGCCCGCCATGGCCGACGACAGCTCGGAGAACACCTTCTTGCCCTCGCCGCCGATGCTCAGCTGGACGATCCACTGGACCTGGCTCTGCGGGACGACCGCGTCGGCGCCGGTGAGGTCGGTGCCCTCGATCAGCGCGGGCGACAGCAGGTACTTGGTGCCGGCGTTCTCGTCGGTGCCGCAGGTGACCAGGAACGTCTTCGGGTCGTCGGCGACCGGCTTGGTCGCGGGACAGGAGTACTTGTTGTACGCCGCGATCGCGTCCTGGCCGGGGTTGTTCATGAACGCCAGGCCCAGCTTGGCCGGGTCCTGGCCGGTCGCGCCCGGCGAGCCCGACGGGGACTGCGACGGGGACTGCGACGGGGACTGGGACGGGGACTGGGACGGGGACTGCGACGGCGACTGGGACGGGCCGGTGCTCGGCTTCGGGGTCTTGCTGGGCGCCGCGACGGCCGGCCTGTTCTTCGGGCTCGCGCCCTTCGATGCCGCACCCGACGGGTTGCCCGACGGGTTGGCGGAGGCGCTCGGCTGGCTCGTCGGCAGCTGGGTCGGAGCCGCCCCGTTGCCGCACGGACCGGGTGCCTGGCTGCTGCAGGCCACGGTGCGGAACCGCAGCTGGGCGACCCGGGTCGCGGTGTCGACCAGGGAGCTCGAGGTGTCGCCGGGAACCTCGACGACGATGATCTGGCTGCCCTGCGTGGTGACCTCGGCCTCCGCGACACCCGTGGCGTTCACCCGGCTGTCGACGATGCTGGCGGCCTCGTTCAGCTGCTCCTTGGTGGGGCTGCCGTTCGCGATCATCGTGATCCGCGTGCCGCCCTTGAGGTCCAGGCCGAGCGCCGGCTTCCAGGTCCCCGCGAGGGCCACCAGCCCGTAGGAGATCGCGATCGCCAGGAAGAACACCACCAGGGTGCGACCGGGACGCGCGGTCGTGCGTGCCATCTCAGTTCTCCTCGGGTCCGGCCACCGAGCCGGTCTCGTCGTTCTCGGCCGGCTCGCCGTCCGGCCGGTCCGCCTGGGAGACGACCGTGCCGATGGCGCCGCGGGCGACCTTGATGACGACGCCGTCCGCGATCTCGACCAGCACGTGGTCGTCCTCGAGCCGGCGCACGGTGCCGTAGACACCCGACGTCAGCATGACCTCGTCACCCTGCTCCAACGAAGACTGCATCCGGCCGAGTTCCTTCTGCCGCCGACTGGCCGGGCGGATGATGAACAGCCAGAAGAGCAGGGCGATGCCGACAAGCGGCAGCAACTCCAGCACGAAACAACCTCTCGAGCACGGGTCAGGGGGCGGCACGACCCGGACCGGGCCGACCGACGGGCAAGTCTAACCGCGAGGGTGGTGAGCGCCACGAATCCCGGGTGCGCCCGGCCTCGCTAGTCCTCGAAGAGGGTGGCGTCGCCCTCGGCCGGCACCGGCGGTGGCGGCGGGGTCAGCCCGAGGTGCTCCCAGGCTGCGGGGGTGGCCACGCGGCCCCGCGGGGTGCGGGCCAGGAAGCCGTTGCGGACCAGGAACGGCTCCGCGACCTCCTCGACCGTCTCCCGCTCCTCACCGACCGCGACCGCGAGCGTGGAGATGCCGACCGGTCCCCCGCCGAACCGGCGGCAGAGCACGTCGATGACGGCCCGGTCGAGCCGGTCCAGCCCGAGCTGGTCGACCTCGTACAGGTCGAGCGCGGCCTGCGCGACCGGCAGCGTGACGACGCCGTCGGCCCGGACCTGGGCGTAGTCGCGGACCCGCCGGAGCAGCCGGTTCGCGATCCGCGGCGTACCGCGGGAGCGGGATGCGATCTCGGCGGTGCCGTCGTCGACCACGTGCACGTCCAGGAGCCGGGCGGAGCGCTGCACGATCTCGTCGAGCTCGTCGGGCTCGTAGAACTCCAGGTGGGCGGTGAAGCCGAACCGGTCGCGCAGCGGGCCCGGCAGCAGGCCGGCGCGGGTGGTCGCACCGACCAGGGTGAACGGCGGGATCTCCAGCGGGATCGCGGTGGCGCCCGGCCCCTTGCCGATGACGACGTCGACCCGGAAGTCCTCCATCGCCATGTAGAGCATCTCCTCGGCGGGCCGGGACATGCGGTGGATCTCGTCGACGAACAGGACGTCGCCCTCGTTCATGCCCGACAGGATCGCCGCGAGGTCGCCGGCGTGGGTGATTGCCGGGCCGCTGGTCAGGCGCAGCGGCGCGCCCATCTCGGCGGCGATGATCATCGCCAGCGTCGTCTTGCCGAGGCCCGGAGGGCCGGAGAGCAGCACGTGGTCGGGCGCCCGGCCGCGGCGCCGGGCCGCCTCGAGCACCAGGCCGAGCTGGTCACGGACCCGCACCTGGCCGACGACCTCGTCCAGGGTGCGCGGCCGCAGCGCGGCCTCGACCGCCCGCTCGTCGCCCTCGGCCTCCGCCGCGGTCAGCGAGCGCAGGTGGCTGCTCTCGGCCCGGGTCAGGTCGTCCTCGGTGAGCTCGTCCTCGTGCATGCCGGGTCTCCTAGGCCTTGCTGAGCGTGCGGAGCGCGGCACGGAGCAGGGCCGCCACGTCCGGGACGTCGCCGGCCTCCGGGGCGACCGCGTCGACGGCCTTCTCGGCGTCCTTCGCCGACCAGCCCAGGCCGACCAGTCCCTGGTGGACCTGCCCGCGCCACGGTGCACCGGCCGCGGGCGCGGCCGCGGCGCGGCCGCCGGTGGGTGCACCGATCCGGTCCTTGAGCTCGAGGATGATCCGCTGGGCGCCCTTCTGGCCGATGCCGGGCACCTTGGTCAAGGTCTTGGCGTCGTCGCCGGCGATCGCGAGCCGCAGGTCGTCCGGGGAGAGCACCGCGAGCATCGCCTGGGCGAGCTTCGGTCCCACGCCGGACGCCGTCTGCAGCAGCTCGAAGGTCTGCTTCTCGTCGTCGTCGGCGAACCCGAACAACGTCAGCGAGTCCTCGCGCACGACCATGCTCGTCGGCAGCGTGGCCTCGCGCCCGGTGCGCAGCGTGGCGAGCGTCCCCGGCGTACACATCACCTCGAGCCCGACTCCCCCCACCTCGAGCACCGCGCTCGACAGCGTGACGGCGGCGACCCTGCCGGAGACGAACGCGATCACGGCTTCCTCCCTGCTGCCGCGAGCGCGGCGTCGATCCGGGCCTGGGCGCCTCCGCGCCAGATGTGGGTGATGGCCAGCGCGAGCGCGTCGGCGGCGTCCGCCGGCTTCGGCATCGCGTCGAGGCGCAGGATCCGGGTCACCATCGCCCCGACCTGCGCCTTGTCGGCGCGGCCGTTGCCGGACACCGCGGCCTTGACCTCGCTCGGCGTGTGCAGCGCGATCGGCAGGCCCCGCCGCGCGGCGCAGACCATCGCGATGCCGCTGGCCTGGGCGGTGCCCATCACCGTGCTGACGTCCGAGCGCGCGAACACGCGCTCGACGGCGACGGCGTCCGGGGCGTACTCGTCGAGCCAGGCGTCGACGCCCTTCTCGATCGTCACCAGCCGCTGCGGCACCGGCAGGTCGGACGAGGTGCGTAGCACGTTCACGTCGACCAGCGTCAGGGGTCGCCCCACCGAGCCCTCGACCACGCCCATGCCGCAGCGGGTCAGTCCGGGGTCGATCCCCAGCACGCGCATTCCGATGACCTTCCGTCCGAACAGGTGTTCGGAGGTCACGCTAACGGTCAACTCCCCCGGTCGTTCGCAGGACACGCCCTGATGCCGGGGTCGAGGCTGCTTTTCGAGTTAGCGGGTTTCGAGGCGCTCGCGCGACTTCGTTCCTCAGTCGCGTCGCTTCCTCAACCTGGCGAGCGACGCGAGCCGCTCCTTCGTCGCGTCTCGCTGCTCGCTCAGATGGACTCGAGCACCTCGTCGGGGATGTCGGCGTTGCTGAACACGTTCTGCACGTCGTCGAGGTCGTCGACGGCGTCGACCAGGCGGAAGACCTTGCCGGCCACGTCGACCTCGGCCACCGGGATGTCCATGGTGGCGACGAACTGGACCTCGGCGGAGTCGTAGTCGATGCCGGCGGCCTGGAGCGCGGTCCGCACGGCGACCACGTCGGAGGCCTCGGACTGGATCTCGAAGGTGTCGCCGAGATCGGTGACCTCCTCGGCGCCCGCGTCCAGCGTGGCCTCGAGGATGTCGTCCTCGCTGATCTCCCAGGGCTTGCCGCCCCGCTCCTGGGCCTTCTCGACCACCACGACGCCCTTGCGGGTGAACAGGCGGGAGACCGACCCGGGGTCGGCCATGGTGCCGCCGTTGCGGGTCACCGCCGTCCGGACCTCCATGGCCGCGCGGTTGCGGTTGTCGGTGAGGCACTCGACCAGCAGCGCCACGCCCTGGGGCCCGTAGACCTCGTACATGATCGTCTCGTAGTCGACGCCGCCGCTCTCGAGACCGCCGCCGCGCTTGACCGCGGAGTCGATGTTCTTGTTCGGGACCGACTGCTTCTTGGCCTTCTGGATGGCGTCGTAGAGGGTCGGGTTGCCGGACGGGTCGGGGCCGCCCATCTTCGCCGCGATCTCGATGTTCTTGATCAGCTTGGCGAACAGCTTGCCGCGCTTGGCGTCGATCGCGGCCTTCTTGTGCTTGGTGGTCGCCCACTTGGAGTGGCCAGACATGCGTCCCTCTTCTACTCAGCTCGGACCAGGTCCACGAACAACCGGTGGACCCGGGAGTCACCACCCACCTCGGGATGGAACGACGTCGCCATCAGCGAACCCTGACGGACCGCGACGATCCTACCCGCGGCCTGACCCTGCCCCACACGAGCGAGGACCTCCACGTCGCCGCCCACCGCCTCGACCCACGGTGCGCGGATGAAGATCGCGTGCACCGGCGTGTCGAGGCCGGCGACGTCGAGGTCGCCCTCGAACGAGTCGACCTGCCGCCCGAACGCGTTGCGCCGCACGGTGATGTCGAGGCCCCCCAGCGTCTCCTGCCCCGGTGCGCCGTCCTCGATCCGGTCGGCGAGCATGATCATCCCGGCGCACGTCCCGAAGGCGGGCATGCCGTCCTTGATCCGCTGGCGGACCGGCTCGAACAGGTCGAAGGTGCGGACCAGCTTCGCCATCGTGGTCGACTCGCCACCCGGGATCACCAGGCCGTCGACCGCCTCGAGCTCCGACGTCCGTCGCACCGGCACGGCCGTCACGCCGAGCTCGGCGAGGGTCCGCAGGTGCTCGCGGACGTCGCCCTGGACCGCGAGCACGCCGATGGTGGGTGCGCTCACCACCCGCGCTCGGCCAGCCGGTGCGGCTGCGGGATCTCCTCGACGTTGATGCCGACCATCGCCTCGCCGAGCCCGCGCGACACCTTGGCGACCATGTCCGGGTCGTCGAAGAACGTCGTCGCCTTGACGATCGCCTCGGCACGCTGCGCCGGGTTGCCCGACTTGAAGATGCCCGAACCGACGAACACGCCCTCGGCGCCCAGCTGCATCATCATCGCCGCGTCGGCCGGCGTCGCGATGCCGCCCGCGGTGAACAGCACGACGGGGAGCTTGCCGTTCGCCGCGACCTCCTTGACCAGCTCGTACGGCGCCTGCAGCTCCTTGGCCGCCACGAACAGCTCGTCCTCGGTGAGCGCGCCCAGCCGGCGGATCTCGCGACGGATCGTGCGCATGTGCGTCACGGCGTTCGACACGTCACCGGTACCGGCCTCGCCCTTCGAGCGGATCATCGCCGCCCCTTCGGTG
The DNA here is from genome assembly GCF_039526625.1 of Nocardioides aquiterrae. NCBI lineage: Bacteria > Bacillati > Actinomycetota > Actinomycetes > Propionibacteriales > Nocardioidaceae > Nocardioides > Nocardioides aquiterrae. The sequence goes on along the minus strand of NZ_BAAAJE010000010.1, from coordinate 19,455 downwards.
ATGCGGCGCAGCGCCTCGCCCAGGTTCGTCGCACCGCACACGAACGGGACCGTGAACGCCCACTTGTCGATGTGGTTGGCGTAGTCGGCCGGGGTCAGCACCTCGGACTCGTCGATGTAGTCCACACCCAGCGACTGCAGCACCTGCGCCTCGGCGAAGTGGCCGATCCGCGCCTTGGCCATCACCGGGATCGAGACCGCCTCGATGATCCCGTCGATCATGTCGGGGTCGCTCATCCGCGACACCCCGCCCTGCGCCCGGATGTCGGCGGGCACGCGCTCCAGCGCCATCACCGCGACGGCCCCGGCGTCCTCGGCGATCTTCGCCTGCTCGGGCGTGACCACGTCCATGATCACACCGCCCTTGAGCATCTCGGCCATGCCGCGCTTCACGCGGGTGGTGCCGGTGGTGGGGACGTCTGCGGTGTTGTTCTCAGCCATACTCAGATCGTAGTGCGAGGCTCCGCCAGTGCTTGCTTCCGTACCACCCACACGCGCTGCACGACCGTGACGGTGGAGGCGATCGCGAGCGCCCACAGGGCGATGTAGAGCAGCACCGGCAGGTCGAAGATCGCGCTGAGGCCGGTCATCACGAGGATCGCGACCAGCCGGTCGGCGCGCTCCGCGATGCCGACCTTGACCGAGAAGCCGAGCGTCTCGCCGCGGGAGCGTGCGTACGACGTGACGCCGCCCATCAGCAGGCAGACCAGGCTGAGCACCAGGTAGAGCCGGCTGGGCTCCTCCCACGCGAAGTACAGCGCCAGCCCGATGAAGATCGCGCCGTCGCCGACCCGATCGAGCGTGGAGTCCCAGAACGCGCCGAACTTGCTGACCCGGCCCGTCGTGCGGGCCATGTGGCCGTCGATGAGGTCGCTGAACACGAACGCGGTGATCACCAGCACACCGGTCAGCAGCATCCCCTGCGGGAAGAAGACCAGCGCACCGGCGCACACGCCGAGGGTGCCGACGAGCGTCACCGCGTCGGGGCTCACCCCGAGCCTGATCAGCAGGTTGGCGATGGGTGAGAGAACCCTGGTCCAGAAGGCGCGGAATCGTTCGAGCATGGCGGCAGCAGGCTACCGGGCCCGGCCCTCACCCGGCCTGCGGCACGGCCTGCGGATGGTCGAGCACCGGCCCGAAGGCCAGCTCGGCCGCTCCGATCAACGGCGCGTCGTCCTCCAGCGCGGCGGCGCGGATCACGACGTCCTCCCGCGGCGACATCATCGTGCTGCGGCTGAGGGCCTCGTCGACCAGGTCCTCCGCCGCGCGCCACACCTGCGCCAGGCAGCCGCCCAGGACCACGATCTCCGGGTTGAAGACGTTGACGACCGCCCGGATGCCGACGCCGCACCAGTCCGCGACCTCGGCCACCGCGCGGGCCGCGCGGTCGTCGCCCGCGCACGCCGCGGCGATCACCTCGGCCACGGCCGGCGGCCCACCGCCGGGCAGCCGGCCGGCGCTGCGCAGCAGCACGTTCTCGCCGACCTTGGTCTCCCAGCAGCCGACCGCGCCGCACCGGCACTCCGGCCCCGTGCTGTCCACCTGCAGGTGGCCGACCTCGCCGGCGTACCCGCTGGCGCCCGTGAGCGGCCGGCCACCGGTGAGGAAGCCGCCACCGATGCCGACGCTCGCGCTCAGGTAGGCGACGTCGGAGAACCCGACCGCCGAACCCCGGACGTGCTCGGCGAGCACGCCGAGGTTCGCGTCGTTGCCGGTGGACACCGGCCGGCCGAGACGCTTCGCGAGCAGGTCCGTGAACGGCGCGTCCACCCAGCCCAGGTTGGGGGCGAACCGCACCAGCCCGTCGCCGGCCCGGACGGCACCGGGTACGGCGGCGCCGACACCCAGGAAGCGCCGTCCGGACGCGTCGCCGAGCACCTCGTCGATCATCTGCGCCACGGCGTCGACGACGTGGTCGACGTCGTGCTCCCCGCGGTGGTGGGTGCGGTCGCGCCGGTCGAGGACCCCGCCGCCGAGGCCCACCAGGGCCACGGCGATCCGGTCCACACCGACGTCCACCGCCACCACGACGTTGTCCTCCCGGGGGACGACGAGATGGGACGGGCGCCCGGATCGCCCGCCCACCGCCGCCGTCTCCTCCGACACCAGGCCGAGGCTCTGCAGCTCACCGGTCAGGGCACCGATGGTGCTCCGGTTGAGGCCGAGCTGCTTGGTGAGCGCCGCGCGGGTGGTCGGTCCGTGCGTGTGCACCGTCTGGAGGATGGCGCGCAGGTTCGCGCGCCGGAGCTCCTCGGTGCCGACGCCGGTCGGGGTGGCCACAGTCCTTCCTCTCTGGCCGACCTCGTCAGGCGCGACCGGACGCGGTGGCGCGCCGGCGACTGATCGCGTCGACGCTCGCTGCCACGAGCAGCACCAGACCGGTGACGATGTACTTCCGGCTGTCTGGCTGGTTCATCAGGCCCATGCCGTTCTGGATGACCGCTACGACCGTGCCACCGATGAGCGCGTCGACGACGCGGCCCTTGCCACCGAAGAGGCTGGTGCCGCCGATGACCGCCGCGCCCACGGCGTACAGCAGCGTCTGGTTGCCACCGGTGACGTTGTTGACGCCGCCGCTGTAGCTCGCGAGCATCAGTCCGCCCACCGCCGCGACGGTGGAGCACATCAGGAAGCAGCTGAGCTGGACGGCCTTGACGTTGATGCCCGCACGGCGCGCCGCCTCCATGTTGCCGCCGACGGCGTAGACGTGGCTGCCCCACCTGGTCCGGCTCAGCAGCACGCTCAGCACGAGCGCGAGACCGATGATGATGACCAGCGAGATCGGCACGCCCTTGATCGACTTGATGTGGGCGTTCGGGCTGCGCTCGATCGACAGGTAGAAGACGACGAGGAAGATCACGACGGCGAGGCCGCCCGTCTTCAGCGCCCAGAGGAGGTTCGGCTCGCTCGTCAGCCCCTTGGCGCGACGCCGCCTGTTGTTCACGAACGTCACCACGGCGTAGGCCGCCACGAGCGCGACCCCGATGACCCACCCGAGCCAGACCGGGAGGGTGTCGCTGTTGAGCTTCGCGATGAAGTCACCCGAGTTGATCGAGCCCTTCTCACCGATGAGCGTCAGCAGGACGCCCTGGAACGCGAGGAAGGTGGAGAGGGTCACGACGAACGACGGGATGCCGAGCCGGGAGACGATCAGACCGTGGAACGCACCGATCGCCGTGCCGGTGAGAAGTCCCGCCAGGATCGCCAGGGCGGTCTGCCAGCCGTGGTTGGTGAGCAGGACCGACGTCACGGCCGCGGCCACGCCGGCGGTGTAACCGGCCGCGAGGTCGATCTCGCCGAGCAGCAGCACGAAGACGAGCCCCATCGCGACGATGGTGACGCCGGCCGACTGCTGGATCAGGTTGCCGAAGTTGAACGCCTTCGTGAAGGTCTCGGGGCGCAGGATCGAGAAGGCGACCACGAGCACGAGCAGCCCGAGGATCGCCGGAAGGGATCCGACGTCGCCGCCGCGGATCTTGGCGAGGTAGTCCTTCCACAGGGTGCCGACGTTGTCGTCGGGGCGCACGTCGTGGATCTCCTCGGTCGCGACGCTCATGCCGCATCCCCCCTGGTCAGCTCGCCGGTCGTGATCGCCGTGACGATCCGGTCCCGGGTGGTGGAGGCGGCCTCGACCTGGGCGACCATCTGGCCGAGGTAGAGGACCGCGATGTCGTCGGCGACCTCGAAGACGTCGTTGAGGTTGTGGCTGATCAGCACCACCCCGAGGCCCCGGTCGGCGAGCCGGCGGACCAGCTTGAGGACCTGCTCGGTCTGCGCGACGCCGAGTGCGGCGGTCGGCTCGTCGAGGATGACGAGCTTGGAGTTCCAGAGGACGGCGCGCGCGATGGCGACGGTCTGCCGCTGGCCACCGGAGAGGGAGGCGACGCGCGTGCGCACGGACTTCAGCGTGCGGACCGAGAGCCCGTCGAGCGTCTCGCGGGCGCGGGACTCCATGGCGTCCTCGTCCACGAAGCCGTTCTTGGTGAGCTCACGGCCGAGGTACATGTTGTGGACGACGTCGAGGTTGTCGCACAGCGCGAGGTCCTGGTAGACGACCTCGATGCCCAGCGCGTTCGCGTCCCGGGGGCTCTTCACGTGGACGGCGCGGCCCTCGAACGTGTACTCACCCTCGTCGAACGGGTAGATGCCGGCGATCCCCTTGATCAGCGTGCTCTTGCCCGCTCCGTTGTCGCCGACCAGCGCGGTGACGCGACCGGGCCGGACGGTCAGGTCGACGCCGCGCAGCACGTGCACGGCACCGAAGGTCTTTTGAACGCCGCGCAGCTCCAGCAGCGGCTCTCCACTCGACATTGCGTCCCCTCCTGGGGTCTCGATCGTGGAGCGGGGGCCCGCCCTGTCGGACGGGCCCCCGCGTCTTCACGCTTGCGTCAGGACGACCGCTGACGGGTCACGCGACGCCGAACTTCTTGCAGAGGTCCTCGATGCCCTTGCAGATGTCCGCGGCGTTGGCCTGGCCGGCGTCGACGACGTCCTGGACGTTGTCGGCGGTGATCCAGACCGGGGTGGCGAGCACCGACGGGACGTCCTTGCCGAGCTCCGAGTCGTTGACCGATCCGGTCGCGATCGTCGACGGGTCGTCGCCCTTGATGATCGCGATCGCCAGGTCGGCAGCAGCCTTGGCCTCGAGCGAGGTGTCCTTGAAGACGGTGCCGCACTGGTAGCCCTGCAGGACGTTGGCCAGACCCTCGGCCGTCGCGTCCTGGCCGGTCACCGGGATCTTGCCCTCGACGCCAGCGGCCTTCTCGCGGGCGATGACGCCGCCGGCCATGCCGTCGTTCGCGGTGATGAGGCCGACGAGGTCCGGGTGCGCGGCGTAGAACTGGTCGAAGACCTTGCCCGCGGTGTCCGGGTCCCAGTTACCGGTCTGGTCGCCGACGACGTTGTAGCTGCCGTCGTCCTTGATGACCTGCTCGTAGCCCTGCTTGAACAGGGTGGCGTTGTTGTCGGTCGCAGCGCCGTTGATGAACGCGATGTTGCCCGAGGTGACGCCCTTGCCCTGGAGGCAGTCGATGAGGCCCTGACCCTGCAGCGCGCCGACCTTGACGTTGTCGAAGGACACGTAGTAATCAGCGCCGCCGCCCAGCGTGAGCCGGTCGTAGTCGATGACCGCGACGCCCGCGTTCTTGGCCTTGTCGATGCACGCCTTGCCCGAGTCGGGGTCGAGGTCGGTCTCGATGAGCACGTCCACGCCCTCGGTGATCATCTGGTCGCACAGCTGACCGAACGTGTCGGGCGAGCCCTCGGCGTTCTGGATGGTCGACTCCAGGCCGGCAGCCTTGAAGGCGGCCTCGAGGTTCGGGCGGTCCTGGGTCTCCCAGCGGACCGACGTCTTCGAGTCGGGCAGGATCACGCCGACCTTCCCGGTGGCGGAGCCGCTGCTGCCGCCGTCACTTCCCGAGCTCCCACCGCTGTCGCTGCTGCCGCACGCGGCGAGGCCGCCGAAGGCCAGCACCCCCGCTGCCACCAAGGACGCGATCCGCGCACCCTTCTTCCTGACCATTTCCTCGACCTCCATGGTTCGGATCCGGCGACCCCTGTCGTGTGACGACGGTCACCGGGTATGTTGTGGCGGACAACATACTCAGGGCCGCAGCCCGCAGCAAGCGGTTCGCGACGCGTGTTTTGTTGCACGTTCAAACCAAGTGTCCGCACGCCTGAGCGTGACCAAATCGTGATGGAACGAGGAGCCGATGAACCAGACCAGTACGGGGCCGGCTGCTTTCACGCCGACCCGGGACGACCGCTTCTCGTTCGGCCTCTGGACCGTGGGCTGGCAGGGGGTCGACGTCTTCGGCGGCGCGGTCCGCCCGCCACTCGAGTCGGCCGAGGCGATCCACCGGCTGAGCGACCTCGGGGCGTACGGGATCACCTTCCACGACAACGACGTCTTCCCCTTCGGCGCCGACCAGGCCGAGAAGGAGAGGCACCTCGCCCCGCTGCGCAGGGCGCTCGAGGAGACCGGGCTGGTCGTGCCCATGGTCACGACGAACCTGTTCTCCCACCCGGTCTTCCGCGACGGCGGGTTCACCAACAACGACCGCGACGTACGCCGGTTCGCCCTCCGCAAGGCCGCCGACCAGATCGACCTGGCCGCGCAGCTGGGCGCGCAGGTCTTCGTCGCCTGGGGCGGCCGCGAGGGCGCGGAGTCGGGCGCCGCGAAGGACGTCGGGACCGCGCTGTCGCGGTACAAGGAGGCGTTCGACGTCCTCGGTGGCTACGTGCGGGAGCAGGGCTACGACCTGCGGTTCGCCATCGAGCCCAAGCCGAACGAGCCGCGCGGCGACATCCTGCTGCCGACCGTCGGCCACGCGCTGGCCTTCATCAACGAGCTCGAGCACCCCGAGATGGTCGGCCTCAACCCCGAGGTCGGCCACGAGGAGATGGCCTCGCTGAACTACGCGCACGGCCTGGCCCAGGCGCTGTGGCACGGCAAGCTGTTCCACATCGACCTCAACGGCCAGCACGGACCTCGCTACGACCAGGACCTGCGGTTCGGGGCCGGGAACGCGCGCGGCGCGTTCTGGACCGTCGACATCGTGGAGAACGGCGGGTACGACGGCCCGCGGCACTTCGACTACAAGCCGCCGCGGACCGAGGACCTGGACGGCGTGTGGGAGTCCGCACGGGCCTGCATGCGCAACTACCTCATCCTGCGCGAGAAGGTCCGCGCCTTCCGCGCCGACCCGGAGGTCCAGCAGGCGCTCGAGGACGCCCGGGTCGACCAGCTCGCCGTCCCCACCGTCGGGGTGGGCGAGTCCCTCGCCGACCTGCGCGCCGAGCCCTTCGACCCCGACGCCGCCGGTCGCCGGGGCATGGGCTTCGAGCGGCTCGACCAGCTGGCCCTCGAGCACCTGTACGGGGTGCGCTGAGGCGATAGTCCCTGACGAAAATGCTCTCGGCGAGGCGTGTCGACGACAGTTTCGTCAGGGACTACCCCACCAGGGCGCGGGCGACGTCGGCGACGGCGGTGGGAGCACCGGCGGCGGACCAGGTGACGCCGGCGGCGTCGATGCGCTGGACGGCTCCCCCGGCGCCCAGGACCAGCGCGGCGGCGGGCAGCTCGTCCCACGGAGGCAGCGAGTGCTGGCAGCGCACGTGCAGGGCTCCGGAGGCGACCGCGGTGCCGTCCATCGACGCGGATCCGAGCATCCGCAGCGTGGCGGCGCCGCCGACCATGCGGGAGAAGGCCGCGCCGACCTCGCCGTCGTACTCCGGCGGGTGGAGGTACGTCGTCAGGCACGACTCGGCGAGCGGGCGGTCGGCCAGCGGGCCGACGGGCACGCCGTCGACGGTGGTCGGCAGGCCGGGGCCGCCGACGTAGGTGCGGCCGGTCGCCGGATGGTGCACCGCTCCGAGCACGAGGTCGTCGCCGTCGGTCAGCGCGATCGCGGAGCACCACCAGTCGAGGCCGGCCACGAAGTTGTAGGTGCCGTCGACGGGGTCGATCACCCAGGTGCGGCCGGAGGTCCCGTCGTGCGCGGCTCCTTCCTCGCCGAGCACGCCGTCGCCGGGGCGGGCCGCCGCCAGCGCCCGGACGACGAGCTCCTCGGCGGCGTGGTCGGCCTCGGTCACGACGTCGGAGATCGACGTCTTGTTCCGCAGCGACAGCCCCTCGCCGCGCATCCGGTGCGCGAGCGAGCCCGCGTCGCGCACGACGCGGGCGGCGAGGGCGGCGTCCTCCGCCAGGCTCACGACCAGGCCTCCGCGAGCAGCCGCCGGGTCTCGGACAGCAGCTGCGGAAGGGTCTTGGTGCCCCCGAGGACGGTGATGAAGTTGGCGTCGCCGGACCACCGCGGCACGACGTGCTGGTGCAGGTGCTCCGACAGCGAGCCGCCGGCGACGCCACCGAGGTTGAGCCCGACGTTGAACGCGTGCGGACCGCTCACCCTGCGCAGCACCCGCACCGCCTGCTGGGTCGTCGTCATCAGCTCCGCCGCCTCGTCCTCGGTGAGGTCCTCGAGGTCGGCGACATGCCGGTGCGGCAGCACCATCAGGTGGCCGGGGTTGTAGGGATGCAGGTTGAGGACGACGAAGCAGGTCGGCCCGCGGTGCACGACCAGGCTCTCCTCGGGGGGCTGGTGCTCCATCGCGCAGAACGGGCACCCGTCGTCCGTGGGCGGCACGCTCGGGGCGACGTACGCCATCCGGTGCGGTGTCCAGAGCCGGTCGAAGCCCTCGAACCCGTCGCGCACGTGTCCGGCCGGATCGCTCATGGCCTCACCCTAGGGTGAGGCCATGCAGCTGCGTCCGGCCGTCCCCGAGGACATGGCGACCGTCGCCGACATCTGGCACCGCGCCTGGCACACCGCCCACCCCGGCCACGTCCCGGAGGGGCTGACCGCCGCCCGGACGCTGGCGGCGTTCCACGAGCGCACCCCGTCCCGGGTCGCCGACACGACGGTCGCCGTCGTCGACGGCCGGGTGGTCGGCTTCGCGATGGTCTCCGGCGACGAGCTCGAACAGATCTTCGTCGACCCCGACCTGCACGGCGGCGGGGTCGCCGCTCCCCTGCTCGCCGACGGGGAGCGCCGGCTCGCCGAGGCCGGGTACGACGTCGCCTGGCTGGCCGTCGTGGTCGGCAACGCGCGGGCACGGCGCTTCTACGAGAAGCACGGCTGGTACGACGCCGGCGACCTGCCCTACGAGGTCACCGCGCTGGGCGAGACCTTCATCTCGCCGTGCCGGCGCTACGAGAAGCGGGTCGGGAGCCTCACTGCGCGAACCACCGGGCCAGCTGCCGCGACGTCCCCGGACACGTGAGGTCCTGGTCGCGCTCGTCGGCCACCCACTGCGCGAGGACGGCGGGGCCGCCCTGGATCGACCAGTCGTCCCCGCAGCGGGCGCGGGCCTCGGCGCGCGACGTCTCGCCGGCGGCCCGCCACTCGGGCAGCCCGGGCGCGAAGTCGCCGACGACGCCCGCCCACAGCGCCGGGGTGGAGTAGATCCCGACCCGGTAGCCGGCGTCGCGGTAGCCGCGCAACGCGCCCTCCACCACCGCCGCGTTGCGGATGGGGTCGGCGCTCCACTCGAAGTCGGGCACCGGCTCGACGTCGACCCAGACCACCGGCGAGGCGAGACCGGCCCGCCGCATGGTGACGACGTTCGCCAGCGCCTGCTGGTAGCCGGCGTTGGCGTGCGCCCCGAGCGGGCTCGTGCCGTCGTACGGCCCGTCGCGCCCGTGCTCGGCGAGCGCCGCCGCGTCGGGCAGGCTGACGACGGCGTACGCCGCCGCGAGCAGGTGCCGCTCCCGGACCCAGCGCACCTGGTCGGCGAGGCAGGGGTTGGCGGTGAAGCCCGGCCCGTTGGTCAGCCCGAGGACGACGTACTGCGCGGTCGGCAGCGGCATCGGCCGGCCCAGCGTGCGCCGCTCGGGGATGCCCATGCCCCGCGGGCACTGGGGCCAGCTCACGTCCGCGCCGAGCACCTCGCCGGTCCGCGGCCGCGGCGGCCGCCGGGCGGGGAGCTCGGCGG
>NZ_BAAAJE010000010.1:0-9953 GCF_039526625.1 Nocardioides aquiterrae | reverse complement strand
CGCCGCCCCCCGCCGACTCGGCCAGCCGGGCCAGCGCCTGCAGCCGCGCGGCAGCGGGATCCTGCGTCGCCCGGACCACCGACGTCGGCCGCGGCGTGGCGGGGGTGGGCGTCTCGTCGACGCCCGGCGGCGAGCACGCGGTCGCGGCGAGGACCAGGACGATCCCCGCCAGCCGCCGCACCCGCTAGACCTGCGTGCGGCTCGCCACCGCCGCCGCGACCCGCTGGATCGCCTCGTCGATCGGCACGCCGTTGTCCTGGTGGCCGTCGCGGTAGCGGAACGACACCGCGCCGGCCGCCATGTCGTCGTCACCGGCGATCACCATGAACGGCACCTTCTGCAGCTGCGCGTTGCGGATCTTCTTCTGCATCCGGTCATCGGAGTCGTCGACCTCGACGCGCAGCCCCTGCTCCCGCATCTGCCGGGCGACGCCCTCGAGGTACTCGTTGTGCCGCTCGGCGATCGGGATCGCCTGCACCTGCACGGGCGCGAGCCACGGAGGGAAGGCGCCGGCATAGTGCTCGACCAGCACGCCGAAGAACCGCTCGATCGACCCGAACTTCGCCGAGTGGATCATCACCGGCTGCTGGCGGGTGCCGTCGGCGGCCTGGAACTCCAGCTCGAAGCCCTTGGGCTGGTTGAAGTCGTACTGGATCGTCGACATCTGCCAGGTGCGGCCGATGGCGTCGCGCGCCTGCACCGAGATCTTCGGGCCGTAGAACGCGGCGCCGCCCGGGTCGGGCACCAGCTCGAGGCCGGTCTCCTTCGCGACGTCCTCGAGCACCTGGGTCGCGACCGCCCAGTCCTCGTCGGTGCCCACGAACTTGTCCTTCTTGGAGTCGTCGCGGGTCGACAGCTCGAGGTAGTAGTCGTCGAGACCGAAGTCGCGGAGCAGGCTCAGCACGAAGTTCAGCAGGTGCTTCACCTCGTCGGGCGCCTGCTCCGGGGTGACGTAGGAGTGCGAGTCGTCCTGGGTGAGTCCGCGGACCCGGGTCAGGCCGTGCACGACGCCGGACTTCTCGTAGCGGTAGACCGAGCCGAACTCGAACAGCCGCAGCGGCAGCTCGCGGTAGGACCGCCCGCGCGACCTGAAGATCAGGTTGTGCATCGGGCAGTTCATCGCCTTGAGGTAGTAGTTCGCGCCCTCGAACTCCATCGGGGGGAACATGGTGTCCGCGTAGTACGGCAGGTGCCCGGAGGTGTGGAACAGCCCCTCCTTGCTGATGTGGGGCGTGCCGACGTACTGGAAGCCCTCCTCGATGTGCCGCTGGCGGACGTAGTCCTCCATCTCCCGCTTGATGATCCCGCCCTTGGGGTGGAACACGACCAGGCCGGAGCCGATCTCGTCCGGGAAGCTGAACAGGTCCAGGTCGCGGCCGAGCTTGCGGTGGTCGCGCCGCTCGGCCTCCTCGATCCGGTGCAGGTGCTCCTCGAGCGCCTCCTTGGACTCCCAGGCGGTGCCGTAGATCCGCTGGAGCTGCTTGTTCTTCTCGTCGCCGCGCCAGTACGCCGCCGCCGACCGCATCAGCTTGAACGCCGGGATGCGCTTGGTGGTCGGCAGGTGCGGGCCGCGGCACAGGTCGCTCCAGGCGACCTCGCCGTTGCGGCGGACGTTGTCGTAGATGGTGAGCTCGCCGGCGCCGACCTCGACGCTGGCGCCCTCGGCGGCGTCCTCGGACTTCCCCGAGCCCTTCAGCCCGATCAGCTCGATCTTGTACGGCTCGTCCTTCAGCTCCGCGATCGCGTCGTGGTCGGTGGTGACGCGCCGCTCGAACCGCTGGCCCTCCTTGATGATCTTCCGCATCGCGGTCTCGATCTTCGCGAGGTCGTCGGGCACGAACGGGGTCTCGACGTCGAAGTCGTAGTAGAAGCCGTTCTCCACCGGCGGGCCGATGCCGAGCTTCGCCTCCGGGAACAGCTGCTGCACGGCCTGCGCCATCACGTGCGCGGTCGAGTGCCGCAGGATGTCGTGGCCGTCCTTGCTGTCGATGGCGACGCCCTCGACCTCGTCGCCGTCGGCGAGCTCGTAGGACAGGTCCTTGAGCTGGCCGTTGACCCGCGCGGCGATGATCTTGTCGTCGTCGCGGTAGAGCTCCCAGGCCTTGGTGCCCGTCGTGACCGTCCGCTCCTCACGCGCGTCGGCGTGGGCGAAGGCGATCTTCAGGTCGGACACAGTGTCTCCTCGGAGTCGGAAGCGGACCGTTCGATCGTATCGAGGGCCCGACCGTCGACGCGCATCGGTTTCGCGCTCAGTCGAGGTCGCAGGCGGCGTGGACCGCGTCGACCGCCTTGCCGAGGATGGCGCCGGTGGCACCGGTGATCCCCAGGCCGCCGTTCGGGTTCGCGCGGGCGTAGGCCGCGACGGTGGCGTCGACGAGACCGCTGAAGGCCCCGAAGTCGTCCTCCGACAGGCCCTCGACGAGGCCGGCGTGGGTCGCCGCGGCGCGGACCGAGGCGAGCGCGTCGTTGACCACGGTGTTGTCCCAGGACCCGGACCGCGCGGCACGGTCCAGCAGGGTCACCGCCCGGCCGTCCTGCCCACCGGTCTCGAGCTGGTAGGTGCGGCAGGCGGTCGTGTGGGCATCGGAGGACGGCGACCCGTCGCTGCCGGAGCACGCGGTGAGGGCGACCAGGCAGGCGGCGAGCGCCCCGGCGGCGCGCGGAAGGATCGTCACGCCGCCGCAGTGCCCGCTGCCAGCCCGGGCCGAAACCCTCACATGTCGCGGTAGCGCTTGGCCTGGTCCAGCTTCTCGCGCAGCAGATCCACGTCGACCCGGCGGGCGTGCTGCGGCGGCCACGACGTGACCTCGCCGTCGACGTACAACCCGGCGTAGGCCGCGGTGTCGCGCTGGAACCGCCAGCCCTCCGCGAGCGGGCCGACGTTGTAGGCGTCGTACCCGATCTCGTCGAGGAACTCCGCGACCGCCTGCTTGGCGTCCTCGTCGTCGCCGGCGATCGCGAGCACGCTGCGCTCGGGGTCGCCCTGCGGACGGGCCAGGCGGCGGAGGAACTCGAAGTAGATGTTGTTGAAGGCCTTCACGACCTTCGAGCCGGCGAGGTGCGCCTGGACGATCTCGGAGGTGGTCGTCGACTCGTCGTCGAGCTCGGCGACGTGCCCGTCGCGCTGCGGGTAGTAGTTGCAGGTGTCGATCACGACCTTGCCGCGCAGCGGCTCCACGGGGACGTCGGGGACGCTCTTGAGGGGCACGGTCACGACCACCAGGTCGCCCGCCGCCGCGGCCTCCTCCGCGGTCGCCGCCCGCGCGTGGTCGCCGAGGTCGGCGACCAGGTCCGCGAGGCTCTCGGGCCCGCGGCTGTTGCTGAGCACGACGTCGTAGCCCGCGTCCACCGCGAGCCGGGCGACGGTGCTGCCGATGTTGCCTGAACCGATCAGTCCGATGGTCGTCATGGAGGGAGAACCGGCCCGGCGCCACCCCCATTCCTCCGGCACGGTCGTTGGTCCCGGCCCGGGCGGGACCAACGCCGCTGTGCCGGGTGCCGAGGCGGACCAGGCTGGTGGCATGAGGCGAGGGACATGATCGCCGAGACCCGTCTCACGGACGGGACGCTCGCCCTCGTCCTGCCCCTGCACCCGGAGGACCGGGAGGCGCTGCGCGACGGGTACGAGCAGCTCTCCGTCGACGCGCGCTACCACCGGTTCCTCGCACCCGTGCCGCACCTGAACGACGACCTGCTCGACCACCTGGTCGACGACGTCGACGGCCTGGACCACGTGGCGCTGGCGCTCGCGGTCGTCGACGACGACCACGTGGGGGTGCCCGTCGGCGTCGCGCGGACCATCCGGTACCGGCAGGACCCCACGGCCGCGGACGTCGCCGTGACCGTCCTCGACGCGTGGCAGGGGCGCGGCGTCGCCACCGCCCTGCTGGCCGAGCTGATGCGCCAGCGACCGGTCGGCGTCAGCCGGCTCGTCACCACCGTCGCCGCGGACAACGAGGCGTCCGTGGCGATGCTCCGCCGCCTCGGCAGGACCACCACGACGCCGGCCGGGATCAACCGGCTCGACGTCGTCGTGGACCTCACCGAGCCCGACGACCCCCGCCCCGACCCGACTGGAGACCCGTGATGTCCGAGACCACCCCTTCCCCCTACGAACCGCTTCCCGGCCAGGCGACGTCCGTTCCGCGCATGCTGCTCGACCGGGTCGCCGCGACCCCCGACGCCGAGGCGTACCGCTTCCCGATGGACGATCACTGGGAGTCGGTCACCTGGGGCCAGACGGGCGAGATCGTGCGCACCCTGGCCGCCGGACTGCTCGCGCTCGGCATCCGCCCGGAGGAGCGGGTCGCGATCGCCAGCAGCACCCGGGTCGAGTGGCTGTACGCCGACCTGGCGGTCGCCTGCGCCGGTGCGGCGACCACGACGATCTACCCCACCACGGGGCCCGACGACGTCGGCTACATCCTGCACGACAGCAACTCGCGGATCGCCTTCGCCGAGGACGACGCCCAGGTCGAGAAGCTGCGGAGCCAGCGGGACCGGCTTCCCGGGCTCGGCACGGTGATCACCTTCGACGGCACCCCCGACGGCGACTGGGTGCTCGGGCTCGACGACCTGCGCGAGCTGGGCACCCGGCACCTGGCCGAGCACCCCGACGCGGTCGACCGCGCCGTGGCCGGCGTACGTCCGGAGCACCTCGCGACGCTCATCTACACCTCCGGCACCACCGGCCGCCCCAAGGGCGTCGAGCTCACCCACGCCTGCTGGACCTACATCGGCGTCGCGGCCGAGGCCCTGGACATCCTGAGCGAGGACGACCTGCAGTTCCTGTGGCTGCCGCTGTCGCACTCGTTCGGCAAGATGCTGCAGGCCGTGCAGCTCCAGGTCGGCTTCCCGACCGCGGTGGACGGCCGGATGGACCGGATCGTGCCCAACCTGGCCGAGGTTCGCCCGACGTTCATGGCCGGCCCACCGCGGATCTTCGAGAAGGTGCACGCCAAGGTCGTGCAGACCGTGGCGGAGGAGGGCGGGCTCCGGGCCGCGCTCTTCGGCTGGGCGTTCGGCGTCGGCGACCAGGTGGCCCGGGCACGCCTCGCCGGCCGCCGGGTGGGGCCGTTCACGCGAGCCCAGCACGTCGTGGCCGACCGGCTGGTCCTGGCCAAGGTCCGGGACCGGCTCGGTGGCCGGATCCGCTTCCTGATCTCCGGGAGCGCCGCGCTGTCGCCGGACGTCGCCGCGTGGTTCCACGCCGCGGGCCTGTCGGTGATGGAGGGCTACGGGTTGACCGAGACCAGCGCCGGCGCCTGCCTCGTGCGGCCGGACGACCTGATCTTCGGCAAGGTGGGCCCGCCGGTTCCGGGGACCGAGGTGCGGATCGCCGAGGACGGCGAGATCCTCGTGCGGGGGCCCAGCGTGATGCGCGGCTACCACCGGCAGCCCGAGGTCACCGCGGAGGTGCTCGGTCCCGACGGCTGGTTGGCCACCGGCGACGTGGGCGAGCTCGACGCGGAGGGCCGGCTGCGGATCACCGACCGCAAGAAGGACCTGGTCAAGACGTCCGGCGGGAAGTACATCGCCCCCCAGTCGATCGAGATGCTCTTCAAGGCGGTCTGCCCGCTGGCCAGCCAGATGGTCGTGCACGCCGAGGGTCGCAACTACGCGACCGCGCTGATCACGCTGGACCCCGAGGCCCTCGCCCAGTGGGCCGCCGCCCACGGCGTGACCGAGACCGACTACGCCAAGCTCACCGCGGTGCCCGCCGTCCGCGACTACGTCCAGGGCTCGATCGACCAGGTCAACGCCCGGCTGAACCGCTGGGAGACCATCAAGGACTTCCGGATCCTCGACCGCGACCTGACGGTCGAGGAGGGCGAGGTCACGCCGAGCCTGAAGGTGCGGCGCAAGGTCGTGGAGACGACGTACCGGCCGGTGCTGGACGAGATGTACTCCGACGTGAGGTGAGCGAGTCGTCCGCCTGGGAGCGGCGTATAGAGGTGCGAGAGGCGGACGACCCAGCGCCAACAGCAGAGCCGCATCCGACGGATGCGGCTCTCGTGGTAGGTCTCGGTGGGCGATACTGGGTTCGAACCAGTGACCTCTTCGGTGTCAACGGCAGAGCCGCGCTACCACCGCGCCCCGCGCAAGCAGAAGAGCCGCATCCGACGGATGCGGCTCTCTCGGTGGGCGATACTGGGTTCGAACCAGTGACCTCTTCGGTGTGAACGAAGCGCGCTACCACTGCGCCAATCGCCCGGGCTGTGCGGTCGCAGACTCTAGCCTACGGATCGCCGACGTTCACATTCGGCGTCATGGAGCGGCCGCTGCCCCGTCTCGTCCCCGTGACCCAGCAGCCGATCTCCGGAGCCCTCTCCCAGGACCTCACTCTCCAGGTCCTCGACGCCTGGGGACGCACCGTCGACCTGACCGCGTCCTTCGGGTACGACGCCGGCGACCCGTGGGCCGTCTGGATCACGTTCCGCGGCCACGGCGACTCCGTGCGGTGGGCGGCCGGGCGCGACCTGCTGATGCGCGGGCTGACCGAGCCGACGGGCGACGGGGACATCCAGCTCTTCCCGAGCGTCGACGAGAACGGCCGCGCGGCGGTGGTCATGGAGCTCTGCTCCCCCGACGGCCGGCTGGTGACCCAGATGCAGACCAGCGAGCTGTACGCGTTCCTGGCGAAGACGCTCGCCGTGGTGCCGCTCGGCGCGGAGACGATCGACCTCGACCTGCTGGTCGAGGCCCTGGTCGGCCAGTCAGAGGCCCAGTAGCTCCGGCTCCCGCTTGCGCCAGGTGGCCCGGACCTCGGTCGTGACCGGTCCGGGTGCCGCGAGCTCCCGGTCGTCCCAGCGGGCCACGCCCTGGGCGTCGCGCGTGGTCGACGCGAGGAACACCTCGCTCGCCTGCGCGATCACCTCGATCGGCTCGTCCACCTCGCGGCCGCCGTACCAGTCCAGGATCAGCCCGCGGGTGACCCCGGCCAGGCAGCCGCTGGCCAGCGTGGGGGTCCGCAGCTCGCCGTCGACGACGTAGAAGACGTTCGAGCCGGTGCCCTCGCACAGGTGGCCGGCGAGGTTGGCGAACACGGCCTCGCTGGCGCCCCGGCGCCTGGCCTCGGCGAGCGCGACGACGTTCTCGGCGTACGACGTGGTCTTCAGACCGGCCAGCGCGCCGCGCTCGTTGCGGGGCCACGGCACGGTGGCCACCGCGGTCGTCTCCGGCCACGGGGTCATGGCGTCGGCGACGACGATCACCGTCGGCGCGGCGTCGCCCCGGCCCGACCCCATCGGCGCCGGCCCGCCGGTGACCGTGATGCGGAGCCGGCCCAGCGGCAGCCCCCCGCCCTCGAGCACGGCCGCGATCCCGCGGCGTACGGCGGCCTCGTCGACCGCCGGCAGGCCGAGGCCCGCCGCCGAGCGGTGCAGCCGCTCGAGGTGCAGGTCGAGGGCGAACGGCAGCCCGTCGACGACCTTGATCGCCTCGAACACACCGTCCCCGACGGTGAGCCCGTGGTCGCTGACGAGCACCGCCGGAACGGTCGCGTCGGGGAGCAGGTCACCGTTCATCCAGGCGCGCATGGGCACACCCTAGGACCCGGTGAACACCCGGCAACGACAGGGCAACGCGCCGTTCGGAGCCCGATTTTGCATGGTCTGGGGCATCGGCTACTGTTCTCACGCACGCCGACCGGGAGACCGGATCGGAGCGCAAGCGGACGTAGCTCAGTTGGTAGAGCGCAACCTTGCCAAGGTTGAGGTCGCGAGTTCGAGCCTCGTCGTCCGCTCGGAGAGGTCTCTCCCTGGTTTGGCCTCCATGGTGGGTTGGCCGAGAGGCGAGGCAACGGACTGCAAATCCGTGTACACGGGTTCAAATCCCGTACCCACCTCCACGCAGTCCCTCCCCTAACTCAAGACCCGGGCGATTGGCGCAGCGGTAGCGCGCTTCCTTGACACGGAAGAGGTCACTGGTTCAAACCCAGTATCGCCCACCAGAGTGAAGACGGCCCCTGAGCTGGCATGACGCCTCTCAGGGGCTCGCTGCATTTCGGGTCGCGTGCGATCTGTGGGCGACAGGGCCCCGCCCCGCTCGGTGCGGTCATCGCCTGGTGCGAGCGCGTATGTCGTCCGACTCCAGTGCCGGCGACCGGCCGCCCGCCGGATTCCCGGGACAGGGCTGCGCCCCGAAAGTAAAGTTCGTCGGACGCGCCGACATCGAAGGGGGGCATGATGACAGCTGCGCCCACGAGGGTCGTCCCGCCGCGCCCCGCAGGTCCGGGGGCACGGCGTACGCGGTCGAGCTCCTGGGTGGAAGCAGTCGTCGTCGCGGGTGTCGCCCTGCTCGCCTACTCGGTCGCCTCCGGCTACGAGCTGTTCGAGTGGTTCGAGGACTGGACCCGCGCGCACGAGGAGTGGAACCTCGACGAGGTCCTGGTCGCGACCCTGGTCACCACGATCTCCCTGGCCGTCTACTCCTGGCGCCGTGCCCGCGAGCTCAGGCGCGACGCCCAGCTGCTCCGGGCGGCTGAGACCTCCTTGGCGGAGTCGACCGAGCGCTACCGGTCGCTCTTCCGGCTGAACCCCCTCGCGATCGTCTCCATCGACGTCAGCGGCCGGTTCGTCGAGTCGAACGACGCGGCCAAGGCGCTCATGGGTCTCCAGCCCGGTCAGCTGAGGGGTCAGCACTACAGCGTGCTGGTCGACCCGGCGGACCGGGAGGCGATGGGCCGGCGGTTCGAGGAGATGCTCGCCGGCCGAGCACAACGCTTCGAGATCAGCGTCAGCCGCGCCGACGGAGAGCGGGTCGACCTCCGCGTGACCGGGATCCCCATCGTCGTGGCGGGCCGCGTCGTGGGCGCCTACGACCTCCTCGAGGACGTCACCGCCGCCAACCGGGTCCGGCGCGAGCTCGAGCGCGCCACCGAGGCGAAGTCGACGTTCCTGGCGAACATGAGCCACGAGATCCGCACCCCGCTCACCTCGATGATCGCTGCGGCCGAGCTCCTCGGCGAGACCGGCCTCGTCCCCGTGCAGCAGGAGCTCGTCGCCAGGATCGGTCGCTCGGGCGACCGGCTGACGGCCCTCATCGACTCGATCCTCGACTTCTCCGCGATCGAGGCCGGCACCACGTACGTCGACACCTCTCCGTACAACCCCCGCGACCTGCTGTCGGAGGCCGCCACCGAAGCGCGGCGCGCGGCTCGCAAGAAGCAGGTGGACTTCGAGCTGCGCATCGACCCGTCGCTGCCCGCGGCGATGACCGGCGACTCCGGTCGGGTGCTCCAGGTCGTGATGAACCTGGTCGAGAACGCCATCAAGTTCACCGACGCCGGCTCCGTGGTCCTCGCCGCCGCCGCCGCCGGTGAGGCGGACGACGTGGTGTTCACCGTCACCGACACCGGCATCGGCCTGAGCGAGCAGGACCGTGACGCCGTGTTCGAGAGCTTCCACCAGGCCGACCCGACCCTGACCCGGCGCTACGGGGGCAGTGGCCTGGGACTCGCGATCTGCAAGGAGTTGGTCGAGCTCATGGACGGCCGGATCTGGGTCGAGAGCGAGCCCGGTCGCGGCAGTACGTTCGCCTTCCGCATCCCCGCCCAGCTGTCCGCTTGAGGCCCGCCGGACCCCGACTTGGGGGGGGGTCGTGGCCGTGGCTGTGCTTCTCGCCGATGGTGCCGTCGAGGTCGCGCACGATGTGCTCGACCTCGCGGGACTCGGCCTCTTGTCGTCCGGCCGCGACCGCGTCCGCCTTCGTGTCGTACGCACCGTCGAGGACCTCGTGGCCCTCGATGCGGTTGTGCCACTTCCCGTCCCGGTGGAACGTCTCCACGTCGCCTTCAGGCATGGTCAACCTCCGCTCCAGTAGCGACTGCAGGAACGACGCCGTACCCGGGCGGCCGCGCCGCTAGTCGCCGACCGGGTCAGCCGGGTCGTCCGCCCCGGCGACGTTCCGCTCGACCTCGGCGACGCCACGGTCGGCGGCGGCCGCGAGCGCGG
>NZ_BAAAJE010000009.1:7683-25648 GCF_039526625.1 Nocardioides aquiterrae | reverse complement strand
CGCTCGACGTCCACCAGAACGCCCACCAGGGCAAGGTCGGCGTGCTCTGCCTGGCCCCCGAGGAAGGCCTCGGCGTCCGCGACCACGAGATGCGCGACCGGCACCTCGAGGAGATCAACCGGTTCCGCGGCGTCTGACCCGGGGTCGTCGACGCCCGAACCCGGAACGGCCATCGGTGCCAGGGGAGAGTTGCCGCGTACCTACCCGGATGCCGCAGAGCACGGTCCGTCCGAACGTGCGACCTCCCTTGCGCCCCACCCGAGCGAACGAACCCCGGGCTCAGGCAGTGGTCGCCTACGTTCCCTGTCCGTTGTTCGGTGCGCGTCGTGAGACTTCCGTTGCGGGTTCGGATCAGTTGAGCCGTTGGCCGCTCGAGGTGTACCAGTCCGGGCTCTCTTCGGTTCGGACGATCACCGCCCGCTGGTGCGAGAAGTCGTCGAACGCCTCGACACCCGCTTCCTTCCCGGTGCCGGACAGCTTGTAGCCGCCCCAGGGGACCGATACTTCGAGCCGGTGATGGTCGTTGACCCAGCAGATCCCGGAGTCAAGGCGTTGCGCCACACGGTGTGCGCGACCCACGGACTCGGTCCAGACTGCGGCGCCGAGTGCGTACCGAGAGCCGTTCGCCATCTCGATCGCCTCCTGTTCGTCGTCGAACCTCGCAATCACGACGAAGGGTCCGAACACCTCCTCGTCGAAGATCTCCATTCCGGGCGACGCGCCGGCCAAGATGGTGGGCCGGACGTAGAACCCGTCGGCGTGAGCCGATGAGCCGGGTTCAGCGGCGCCGCCGCCCGTGACGAGGCGCGCACCCTGGGCGACCGCTCGCTCGGTGGCGTCGATCACGGCAGCGCGCCGGTCGGCGGAGATGACCGGGCCGAGGTCGGTCTCTTCTGACAACGGGTCACCGATGCGCAACGACTCCGCCTTCGACCGGAGTCGTTCGACGAATTCGTCGTGGATGCCCGACTGCACCAGGATCACGGACGCCGCGATACACGTCTGGCCGGCCGCGATGAAGCTGGCGAACGTCACGCCGTTCACCGCGGAATCGAGGTCTGCGTCGTCGAACACGACGACAGGGGTGTGCCCGCCCAGCTCCATGGTCAGCTTCGTCGGCCGGTTGGCTGTCAGCTCGGCCATGGCCAGCCCACCTCGCGTGCCTCCGGTGAAGTTCACCTTCGCCACGCGGACGTCGCTCACCAGCGCCGCCGATACCTCCGCGCCGCCCGTCACGACGTTGAAGACCCCCGGTGGGAGACCCGCCTCTACCGCTAGAGCCGCGAGCAGGACCGTGGTCACCGGCGTGAACTCGGATGGCTTCACCACGACCGAGTTGCCGTTGGCGAGCGCGAAGGCCAGGCTTCCGGCCAGGATCAGCATGGGGTGGTTGAACGGCGTGATGATCGCGCACACACCCACCGGTGAGCGGTGTGTGTAGATGTGGTGGTGACCGCTGGAAGGCATCACCTCGCTGCGGCGGGTGAGCAGGAGACTCGCCGCATACCGGTAGTAGTCGCCGAGAAGCGACAGCTGCGCCTGGGTCTCCCGAGTAGGCCGGCCGTTGCCGAGCGTCTCGAGCGTGAATATCTGCTGCATGTACTCATCGATGAGCGCAGCAAGCCTGTTGAGGACGATCGCGCGGTCCCGGCTGGACGCTCGCGACCAGATCCCACTTCGGAAGGCAGTCTCGGCTGCCTCGACGGCTGCAGCGACGTCAGCCGCATCAGCCTCCACGACGGTGCCCAGGTCATGACCCGTGGCTGGATTGATCAGCCGGCGGCTCCCCCCGTGGCCAGGCGTGACGAACGCACCGTTCACGTACAGCGGGACGTGGCCGCGCAGCTGACCGCCCGCCACGCCGAAGACTTCTTCGTGGAGGAACGGATGGTCGGCCGACGAGATGCCGGGCAGGAGTGTGTCGGTCATCGGAGTGCCTCCTCTGGCTCGGCGTCCAGTGAAGCGCCTTTCAATGGCATTGACAAGATTGAACTCTATAGAACTGCCTGAGCGAGACTCCTGCGCGCGAGCCCGTGGTCGATCAGGGGCGGAGCAGCACCTTGCCGATGGTCCTGCGACTCTCCAGGTCGTCCAGTGCGCGGCCGACCTCGGCCAGGGGATAGGTCGCGCCGATCGTGGGACGCACCGTTCCGTCGATGACCCACTGGAGCAGCTGCTCGCCGGTCGCGCGCATCTGCTCGTCGGTCCCGAGGTAGTCGCGACCGGCGGTACGGGTGAGATAGAACGACCCGGCGCCGAGATCCTTCGCGGAGATGTCGGCGTCCCGACCAGACGCCGAACCGTAGAGCACCATCGCGCCGCGCGGCCGGAGGGTCCTCAGCAGCGGCTCGGCGACGCCTGCGCCGACGGCGTCGTAGACCGCCGAGACCCCGCCAGGCGCCAGTGCGCGTACGTCCTCTGCGAGGCCGTCGCCGTACAGGAGGACGTCGGAAGCGCCGGCAGCGCGTGCGGCGTCGGTCTTGGCCTCGGACGAGACCACGCCGATCACGCGCACGCCCGATGCGCTCAGCAACTGGCTGAGCAGCTGGCCGACGCCGCCGGCAGCAGCGGTGACGACCGCGGTCTCGCCGCGTTCGAGCGGCCACGTGTGGTGACAGAGGTAGGAGGCCGTCTGGCCCTGGAAGAGCAGCGCCCCCGCGGCGGCGTCGTCGACCTCCTGCGGCACGCTGACGAGGGCCGTGGCCGGAGCGACCACGGCCTCCGCGAAGCTGCCGGGCACCCTCGACCAGGCAACGCGCTGCCCGGGACGGAAGTCGGTCACGGCAGCGCCGACCTCCTGCACCACGCCGGCACCCTCGGTCCCCAACCTCCTCGATGCAGGGATCGGGGCCCGGCCACGGCGCTGCAGCACCTCCCAAAAGTTGAGACCGGCACACGCGACCTGGACGCGAACCTGGTGCGGATCCAACGGCGACGCGTCCGTCACCGTCTCGACCCGCGCCTCGAACGATTCGTCGAGCACAACCTGCAACGACATGGCGGATATCCCTTCCCTTGGTCTGGCTTCGCGACTACATTCAACCCAATTGAAGGTCATTCAATCCAGCGAAACTCGGCCGACAGCATGCGAGACGGGCATCGATCATCGGCGAGCAGAGCAAGGGAAGTGGTTCCGTTGGCGGCAGCGAGAGGGTTCAATGTGGTTGAGGCCGTTTCAACTGACGGGGGCGACGACGACGACCCCCGGCCACCACGAGGGAGCGGGATGCCTGATCAGCCACGGGTCCAGCTGAGGGCCGTATCCAAGACATTTGCATCGGTTGTCGCCCTGCAGGGCGTCGACTTCGACCTGAAGCCCGGCCAGGTTCACGCCCTGGTCGGCGAGAACGGTGCCGGCAAGTCGACCCTGATGCGCATCCTGGCGGGACAGATGTCGGCAGACCACGGACGCCTCGTGTTCGAAGGTGCCCAGTCCGACCTCACCGGCTCCGCCGCAGGTTTCCACGAGGGCGTCGGGTTCGTCGAGCAGGAAGGCGGCCTGATCGCCGAGCTCAGCGGTGCCGAGAACCTCCTTCTCGCCGTACCCAGCGGGGCCGTCGCCGACCGCAGGCGCGCGGGCCGCACCATCACCGAGCTGGCGGAGAGGTTCGGCGGCGCCATCGACCCGCACCTCCCCGTGCGGCAGCTGGCCGTCGGCCAGCGGCAGCGGCTTGAGATCCTGATCGTGATGGCCCGCGGTGCCCAGGTCCTGGTGCTCGACGAGCCGACCGCGGCCCTGGGGACCGACGAGGCGGTCGCGCTCGGTGAGATCATCCGCAAGTTCGCGGCCGAGGGCGGCTCGGTCGTCTACATCAGCCACAAGCTGGGCGAGGTGATCCGGCTCGCTGACCGCATCACCGTCATGCGCCGCGGGCGAGTCGTGGGCAGCCACGAGTCCGGGACGGTCACCGTCGAGCAGCTCGCCACCGAGATGGTGGGACAGGTCGTCGCGAAGGAGTCCGAGGTGGGGCAGGAGGAGCTCCTCGAGGTCGCCCTTGGTGTTCGCGCCGTCGCCACCACCGGCACGGAGACGAAGCGGATCTGCGCCGTCAAGGGGATGGTGGCGCCGGCGCCTCTGCCCGGTGAGGCTGCCCTCAAGGGCCTCGACCTGGACGTGCACGCAGGCGAGATCGTCGGCGTCGCCGGCGTCGTGGGAAGCGGCCAGACGACGCTGGCCGAGGTGCTGGCCGGGTTCATTCGTCCGCAGGGTGGGAGCATGGTCCGCGAGGGCAAGGACTTCGCGGCGTACATCCCCGAGAACCGCCATCGCGACGCCGTGGCGCTCGATCTGTCGCTTGTCGACAACCTCCTCCTGCACAGCCATCGACGCCGGACCTTCACCCAGGCCGGCCTGTGGTTCAACGGCGACCGCGTACGGGAACACGTCGTCAGCCTTCTCGACGACTCGCACGTGCGGTACGGCCATCCGGACCAGCCGATGCGGGCACTGTCAGGAGGCAATCAGCAGAAGGCGGTCGTCGGCCGCGAGCTCGAGGAGGCTCCCCTTCTCGTCGTTGCGCACAATCCGTTCCGTGGCTTGGACGTGCGAGCGATCTCCGAGGTCCGCGACGCATTGCTCCAGGCCGCAGCCGACGGCGCCGGCGTGGTCATGATCAGCCCCGATCTCGACGAGCTCCGCCAGATCGCTCATCGCATCGTCGTCATGTTCGACGGACGCATCGTCGGCGAGATCTCGCCCGACGACCAGGACGCCGAGCGTCTGGGTCAGCTCATGGGAGGTGTGGCATGACCCTGGTCCGAGACGGGGTCGAGACCCCTGACGCGGAAGTCCCGGAGTCGGTCGCCTCCGTCGAAGGTCCCGGCTTCGCCGGCCGCCTCCTGACGCTGGCTGTGACCATCGGTGCCTGCATCCTGGTGCTCGTCGCGGTCCTGGAGGCGGTCGACGTCGACCCGGTCCTCGCATGGAACTCGATCTGGAACTCGACGTTCGGCAGCACCCGGAACTTCAGCGAGACCTTGGTGCGGGCTACCCCGCTGCTGCTCGTCGCGCTGACCCTGGTCCCGTCGCTGCGAGCCGGCCTCTACAACATCGGTGCACCAGGCCAACTCGCCGCGGGTGCCCTCGCGGCCACGTGGCTCGCACTCCACCTGGGCGGTCAACCCCAGGCGGTCTCTCTCGTCGTGTGCGGAGTCTCGGCGGCCGCGACCGGCGCGATCGTCGCCGCGATACCCGGCTGGCTCAAGGCCCAGTTCGGCGTGAACGAGATCATTACGACCCTCGCCATGAACTTCATCGTGATCTCGGTGATCGGCTGGCTGCTGAACGGGCCGTTCAAGGGCAACTACGCCAACCTGCCGCAGTCCGATCTGGTGCCCGACAACTCCACGCTCCCGATCCTCATCCCCGGCACTCGTGCCCACTACGGCATCCTCATCGCCTTGGCCTTCGTGCCTCTGCTGTGGGCGCTCGACCGGTCCGTGGTCGGGTACCGGCTGCGCGTCTTCGGGGCGAACCAGCAGCTGACCCGGCAGGCCCACATCAGCCGGCGCCGGTACCTCATCGGCCTCATGGCGTTCGGTGGCGTCGGCGCCGGGCTGAGCGGCTGGATGCAGGTGGTCACGATCGACCGGCAGCTCTACCCGACCGTCGCCGATCCCGTCGGGTATGCGGGACTCTTCGTCGCGCTCCTCGGCGGCCTGACCGCCGTCGGCAGCGTGGTGGCCGCCTTCATCCTCGGCGCCCTGCTGCACGGTGGCGACGGCCTCCAGGTCGGTGCCAACGTCTCGCCGGAAATCGTCCAGGTCGTCCTCGGTCTCATCCTGCTCGCCTACGCGATCCACCGCGGGCGGAGCGCCACCAGAGAGATCAGCATCCAGAAGAGGAGGTTGCCGTGGAGACGTTCGAAGCGGTGATGAACAGCTCCGTCCGGCTCATGATTCCGCTGCTCCTCGCCGCTCTGGGCGAGTTGATCTCGGAGCGTGCTGGCGTGATGAACATCGGCCTTGAGGGCTACATGACCGCCGGTGCGTTCACGGCGTTCGCCGTCGCCGTCGGCGGCTGGGGGCTGGCCCCCGCGATCCTGCTCGCCGCCGTCGCCGCGTCGCTCGTCGCAGGCGTGATGGCCATCGGCGCCGTCTGGCTGCGCGGCAACGCGATTCTCGTCGGATTCGCCTTGTTCGTCATGCTGCCGGGACTGGCCAACTTCTTGTACGTCCAGCAGAACAACCAGGGCGCGACCCCCAAGCTGCACCTCATCTCGATCCCCGGCCTCGACGACATCCCGCTGATTGGCCGCGCACTGTTCGCGCAGAATGTCTTCTACTGGATGGCGATCGTGCTGTGCGTGGTCGTCTACCTGCTGTTCTCCCGGACCCAGGCAGGCCTCACCGTCACGGCCACCGGTCACGAGCCGGAGACCGTGCGCAAGCGTGGCCGCTCACCCCGCATGGTCCAGACGATGGCGCTCCTCGCCTGCGGTGCTCTCGCTGGGCTCGGCGGCGCCTCCCTGTCGCTGGGGGCCGTGGGTTCCTACCAGCCGAACATCGTCGACGGTCGGGGGCTGATCGTCATCGCGATCGTGATCCTCGGGCGCTGGAGCGTTCCGGGAGCGGTGGCTGGCGCCTTCCTCATCGCGCTCCTCGACGCCCTCAAGCTGCGAGTCACGCAAGGCTCCGACATCCCCGTCCAGCTACTCGGGGCACTGCCCTGGGTCGTCGTGATCCTCATGCTCGTGGCCAGCACGCGTATGCACTCCCACGCTCCTCGGACACTCACGCAGTAGGTGTCCTCATCCGCCGGAAAGGCCTCAGATGACCGACTACTCCTACCTCTACGGACAGAGGCGCCCTCTTCCTGACGACGGGTCCTACGAGCCGTACTTCGACATGGCGCGCACGGCGTTCGTGTCGATCGACATGCACGACGGACATCTCTCGGAGAGTCCGGAGTGCCCCTGCCCGGCGCCGCGTGCGCGGGCGATCGTCGAACGGGTCGACGATGTCCATCGCCGAGGCCGGGACCTCGGCGCGCGAGTGATCCATGTCCGGACCGGCCTACGACCGTCCGGGATCGACGACATCAACGGGATCCCGAGCGCTTGGCGGCTGCCGTTCTCGGAATTCGTCGGGGGAATTCCCAACATCGACCAGCACGGCATCGAGGGCAGCCCCTGGACCCGGCTGGTCACGGAGGTCCTCCCCCAGGACGAGGTGGTGACCACGAAGAAGCGGGTGTCTGCTTTCTATCCCACCGACCTGGACTTCCTCCTGCGACAGATGGACGTACGGAACGTCGTCCTCACGGGGTGCATGACTGACTGCTGCATCCTGAGCAGCGCGTTCGACGCCTCGAACCGGAACTATCGAGTGATCGTCGTCCGCGACTGCGTAGCCGGCACCAATGACGAGCTCGAGGACGCCGCGCTGAAGATCATCTCGCTCAACCTCGGACTGGTGATGGACGCTGCCGACCTCATCGAGTCCTGGGCGGTGCGTCAATCAGGTGACGATTCGATTGAAATCACTTCAACTGCATTGACCACTGCGTGACGAGGGCCTAGATTCAACGCGATCAACTCTGTTGAATCGTATTGAACTCATCTCGGCCCACACAGAGGAGTCACGAGGCATGGGACACAGGACGCGACTGGCAGGACTGGCCGCCGTGATGGCTGCGGCGCTAGCGCTCTCCGCCTGCGGCGGTAAGGACGGCGGCGCCGCGAGCGCCGGCGGCGGCGATGAGACGAAGATCGGTCTCATCCAGGAGGCCCGGCCCGAGGTGGAGCCTTGGAGCGCCGCATGGCACAACGCCGTCGAGGCCATCAAGGCCGATGACAGTGGCGTCAGCAGCGTCGAGACGTTCGATGCCTACGACGCCACCCGCGCTGAGCCGGTGATCCGGCAGATGCTCGACGGCGGGGCCGACGTCATGCTCATGTCGACCTTCGTCCTCGCGGACACGGCGAAGAAGGTGGCCAAGGACTATCCGGACGTCCCCATGGCGGTCTCCTCGTTCGGCACGACGCAGTCGCCGAACCTGAACTCGGTGACCGCCAGCTACCTCGAGATCGGGTACTCGACGTGCTGGCTGTTGACCAAGCTGTCGCCCGACGGTCGGATCGGCATCGTGGACGCGCAGGGCGCGCCGTTCGAGACCGAGATCGAGCAGGGCTGCGACCTCGGCGGGAAGGCCGCGAACCCGGACTTCGAGACCGTGAAGCTCAGCACGAACAGCTTCACGGACGTTCAGGCGAACCGCGAGCAGGTTCAGGCTCTCCTGGACCAGGGGATCAAGCAGGTGTACCTGGTGTCCGGCACGGAGGACGCCGTCGGCGGACTGCGGCTCTGCGAAGAGGCGAAGGCCCAGTGCGCGACCTGGGGCGGTGACGCCAAGCAGTGGGCACCGACTGCGTCGGTCCTGACGGTGAACATGAACTGGCGAGTCGTGATCGAAGACCTCATGGACCAGGCGAAGAACGGTCTGAAGGAGGTCCAGACCTACAACCTCACCTATGGCAGCGAGGGTCTGGAAGCGCTGGACTACTCCGACTCCGCCGCGGTCAGCGACGACCTCAAGACGGAGTTCGAGGGCGTCCTTGCCGACCTGGCCAGCGAGAAGATCGAGCTCCCCGAGAGCGCCTCGCACCCGGGCTTCCGCTGACCGACCCCGGACCCGCGAACCGCCGCGGGGGGCACGCCGATCGGGCGCGCTCCCCGCGGCTTTCGGCCGTGCTGTTCGACCTCGACGACACGTTGCTCGACCACCGCGGCGCAGCTCGCGACGCACTGCTCGCCTGGAGCTCGAGCCAGCGGCCCGTACCCGACCCGGACGACCGCGAGACGCGCTGGACCCTCCTCGAGTCCAAGCACTACCGCTGGTTCCAGTCCGGTGCACTCACCAAGGAGGAACAGCGGCGCGCCAGGGTGCGCGAGTTCCTCGCACCGCAGGTGTTCTCGGACAGCGAAGCCGACGATGCGTTCGCGGAGTACTGGGCAGCCTACGTCGAAGCCTGGCGCCCCTTCCCGGACGCGGTACCGGCATTGCGTCGTGCCCTGGGACAAGGTCTCGCCGTCGGCATCCTCACCAACGGGGACGCCGCTGATCAGCGGCGCAAGGTCAGGGCCACCGGGCTGGGCGAACTCGGCATCCCGGTCTTCGCCTCCTCCGAGCTCCCTGCTGCCAAGCCCGATCCGCGTGCGTTCGCGGCGGCGTGCGCTGCGCTGGGAGCAGCCCCCGGGGAGTGCCTCATGATCGGCGACTCGCTCGAGAACGACATCGCCGGCGCACAGAACGCCGCGATGCCGGCCATCCTGCTCGACAGGTATGGCCGGCATCGCGGCGTATCGGTACAGCGGGTCACATCGCTCGACGAGCTCCGCTTCGACGGTCCCGATCGGTAGAGATCACTCCGTGTCGGGGACGCCGACGTCGAAGGTCCGCATCAGGTCCGCCAACGTTCGGTAGTAGCCCACCAGCGTCGTCACTTCGATGATGGCGGTGACTCCGAGCCGTGCGACCAGCTCGGCGTAGGCGGCGTCCTCGAAAGGCTTGCCAGAGAGAAGTCCGGCGCACAGGTCGGCAGCTGCCTGTTCGGCCGGGTCGGCCGAGGTGAACTGGCTCGCCGCCAGCGCCTGGAGCTCGACGTCGGTCAGGCCCACGGCGCGAGCGACGCGTTCGTGCGCCCACCACTCGAAGTCGCTCTGGACCGCGCGAGCGACCATCAGGATCGCGATCTCGCGGACTCGGGCGGTCAGGGACGTCCGATACCGGATCGTCGCGCCGAGCTCCTGCAGACTCGTGCTCACACCGGGCGCGTGCAGCATGACCCCGAACGGGCCGTTGAGCGATCCGTCGGGGGCCCTGAGTGGGAAGTGCTGGGTGCCCTTCGCCCGATCACCGCCCGCGATGCTGTCGTAGAGGGCCTGCTGGTCGGCATCGAGCTCGCCGGGCTTGAGCGAGTGCAGGCGAGCGCTCACCGGGTGCCGTCCCTGCGAACACGGCGTCCGAACGCGAACCAGCTGAGCAGGAACCCGATCAGCCCGCCGATGATCGCTTGGCCGTAGCGCTCCTTGACCATCGGCACGACGAGGGCCATCAGGTCCATGCTCGCCTCGCCCCCACCCGCCGGGGCCGCGGGGAACGCGGCGGCCGGAGGGTTCGGTGCCGAGGTGGTCTCGTGGGGGGCGGCCGGCGCCGGCGCCTGGGATCCGGACGGAACGCCGTTCGCGGCACCCCCGGCCGGCTCGGTCAGGAGGACGGAGATGTTCGCAACGAACTGGCCGATCAGGCGATTGCTGACGTCGGCGATCGCGCCCCGACCGAACTGCGCCATCCGTCCAGAGATGTCCAGGTCGGTGTCGATCAGCACTCTGGTGCGGGTGGGCGTGACCGGTTCGAGCCGGGCGTGGATCTGCGCGTTCGCCGCGGCCTGACCCTTGGGGTCCTTGCCGGCAGCGGCGATGACAGCACTGTGGGTGGCGTCGTCCTTCTGGGCGAAGTGCGCCGTCCCGCGGAAGTGGGCTCCGATGGGCCCGACCTTGATCTTGACGTTGCCGAGGTAGTTGTCGCCCTCGACACCCTCGAGCGCAGCGCCCGGCATGCACGGCATGATCCGTGCCAGGTCGGTCAGGAGCTCCCATGCGCGGTCGACGCCGGCGTCGATCTCGAACTCGTTCTTGAGCAGCATGTCGGTATGTCTCCCAGCCTCAGGCGCTCGTGCCGGCAAAGCCCTCGATGACCTCGTCCGGACCGCAGTCGAAGAAGGCCATGATGCGGCACGGGCACGCCTCGCCTCCCTCGATCTTCCACGGGAAGGCGCCGATGATCGCGCGCTGGTTGAGCACCGACTTCAGGTCGCCGCCGACGTTCTCGGCGTGGATGCAGCCGTCCTGGAAGGCCAGGTGGTGCATCGGGAAGATGTCGGAGGTGATCTCCCGGCCGGACATGTGGTGCGTGTAGGTGTACTCGCCGAAGAACTCCTTGTAGGACATCCCGACGTGCTCCTCGAACTTCTTCAGCAGGTCGGGGCGCATGTTGCGGATCGTGGTGTTCATCGGGTGGTCCCCGGATCCCGCGTCGATGCCCCACCAGCGGATCTCCATGTCGGCCATCCACTCGGCGAGGCGTGCGCTGCCGCCGGGGTGCATCGTGAAGTAGCGGACCAGGTCCTGCCGGGGCATGTCCTGGTAGTAGTCGATGAAGCCGGTGTGGATGATCAGGATGTCGCCCTTCTTGATCTCCACGTTGCGGGTGATGTGCTCAGGCTCGATCAGGTCCCAGTCGCTCACGACGTCCGACACGTCGACGATCGCGCCGGGGTGGATGAGCTTGTCCAGCGGGAGAGACGCCATGTCCAGGCCGCCGTCGGTGCCGTGCATCGGGCCGTCGAGGTGGGTGCCGGTGTGGAGTGAGGACTCGATGCGCTGCGACACGATCTGGTTCGTCTGCAGATTCTGGGTGTAGTACATCTTGTTGCCCGCGTAGCCGACCCAACCGGGCGTGTGGATGCTGTACGGGTGGGTCATGTCGACGACGCGCATGGCGTGGCTCCGCTCTTCTGGGTCTTCTCGATGTCAATATAGGTAAACAAGATTCTATGGTATTGAAATCGAAATGGCCAGGGTGCCACGCCTCGGTGGGGTCACCCGTGGGTGTCGAGCACCGACCGCCAGACGTCGGGGCGGTCGTAGTGGCCGGCAACGTCGTGCACCATCTTCGGGACGACAACAGCGGACGGGTCGATGTCGATGACTACGAGCTGCTCGGCGTCGTCCTCGGCTTCGACGAGGATCTCGCCCCACGGAGCGACCACCGAGGCGCGGCCCGACGAAGCGGGATCCCCGAGGTACTCCTCTGCGCCGCCGTAGCCGTAGGCCTCGATCATCCCGGCCGAGATGGTGGTGACGCTGTTGAGGACGAACGTCTTGAGCGAGTAGGCCAGACCACGCGAGGCAACTCGAATCGCCTCACGCATGGCGAGTTCCGGACTGAAGTGCTGGGGCCACGACGCGACGTGCACGGTCGGATAGCGCAGCGAGGAGAGGTACTGAGCCATCGGGTGCGAGTTCTCCCCGCAGATCAGCGAGGTGACGGTTCCCCCCGCCCACGGCGAGGAGTTCGACGTCCCGGTCGTCCCGGGGGCGTGCACGATGCGCTCGCCGATGGTGGGGACGAACTTCTGGTGGTGGCAGGAGATGGCCCCGTCGGGATCCACGTGAACCTGGGAGTTGAAGAGGGTGCCGGTGGTTCCCGGCCGTCGCTCACAGATTCCGAGGACGGCCGTGAGCCGATGGTCGCGGCAGGCGTCGCGGATCGGATCCAGGTGATCGCCGTCGACCTCGACGGCCTCCGCGAAGAGGCGCCGACCGAGATCCTGGGCGCGGAGGTCGAAGGGTTGGAGCTCGACCCACCCCGGGTGTCCGGGCACGAATCCCTCGGGGAAGCCCAGTAGCTGCACACCTCGTGAGCCCGCTTCGGCGATGAGGTCGGCGGCACGGGCGACACTGGCTGTGCGGTCGAGGAACACGGGGGCTGCCTGGACTGCAGCGACCCGGACGGTGGGAGGCAGGGCTGACACGGGGGCCTTCCTAGGGGGTGGGTACGTGGTCGACGAGCCGCCGAAGGAGACTCGGACGGATCGGCACCGAGGTGATGGCGTCCGGGACCCGGAGGGCGTCGTCGACGGCTGAGCCGATGGCCGCGGCGACCGCGGTCGTGCCGCCCTCGCCGGCGCCCTTGACGCCGAGGGGATTGATGGGGCTGGGCGCGTCTTCGGTGATCAGGGCTTCGACGTCGGGAACCTCGAGGACGGTCGGGATCAGGTAGTCCATGAACGTCGTGCACAGGGGAGTGCCGTCCTCGGAGTACAGGAACTCCTCGTAGACGGCGCCCCCGATGCCTTGTGCGACACCACCGGCGATCTGGCCCTCGACGAGGGTCGGGTTCAGCGCCCGACCGACGTCGTAGCCGACGATGAACCGTTCGATGCTCAGGTTGCCCGTCCCGCGGTCGATCGCCACGACCGCGGCGTGGACGCCGTAGGGGTAGGTCATGTGGTCGCTCCGGAACCAGCCGTCGGCGCTGAGACCGGGGTCCTCCTTGAGCATGCCGGCGCGGACCGGTTCCAGGAGACGGGCGATCTCCCCCAGGGTGAGCCGTCGGCCCGGGTCATCGACCAGCTCGATCGCCCCATCGTGGAGCGCGACCTCCTCGAAGCTGACGCGGAACTCGTGCGCGGCCACTCGGCGGCACTTCTCGACGAGTGCCTCGGCGGCGTTCGCGGCCGCTGACCCGGCCATCACCGCGAGCCGGGTGGCGAAGGCCCCGCGGCCGTACTCGAACTGGTCGGTCCGGCCGCGGACGACCCTGATGGCGTCGTGCGGGATCTGCAGAGCGTGGGCCACCACCTGAGCGAGGACGGTGTCGACGCCTTGGCCCACCGAGCTGGCGCCGCAGGTGATGGTGACCTGGCCGGCGCCGTCCACCGTGACCCGGGCACCCTCGAAAGGCCCGATGCCGCTCTTCTCGACGAAGTAGGCCAGCCCGAAACCGACGATCTCTTCTGCCGCTCGACGCTGTTCGACCTCGGCTCGGATGCCGTCGAAGTCGTACCGTTCGCAGACCTTGTCGAGGAGCAGCGCGTAGTCGCCTGAGTCGTGGACGAGGTGGGTGCCCATGGCTTGGATCGGTCGCTCGTAGGGCATCTTGTCCGCGGGGATGAAGTTGGTACGGCGCAGCGTCAGAGGGTCGAGCTGCAGCTCGCGGGCGATCTTGTCGACGAGGCGCTCGCGCGCGAAGGTGCCCTCGTAGCGACCGGGCGAGCGGTAGGTCCCGGCAGGAGTCTTGTTGGTCAGCCGCACCCGGGCGCGGGCCCGGAAGTGCGGCACGACGTACGGGCCGGGGAGCATCGACGCGGTCAGCGACGCGACGGTGGCGCCGTGGGTACGGACGTAGGCGCCCTGGTCGAGGGTGAACTCGCAGTCCATCGCCTCGATGAACCCGTCCGTCGTACGGACGAGCGCGCGGATGCGATGGTGCTGGCCGCGGGAGTGGTTCGTGGCGACCAGGTGTTCCTGTCGGTCCTCGATCCACTTGATCGGCCGTCGTAGCCGCATCGCGGCGACCGTGACCAGGACGTCCTCGGGGTAGAGCTCGCCACGTGGCCCGAAGCCGCCGCCGACGTGCGTCTCGCGGACGATCACGCGGTGCGGCGGCAGGCCCGCCATCTCGGCGATGGCTTCGCGGTTCCAGAACGGCACCTTGGCTGCGCCGTCGACGACGAGCTGTTGTTCGGCCTCGTCGTACATGGCGACGAGGCCACGGCACTCCATCGGAACTCCGGAGTGCCGGCCGATCCGGGCATCCACGGTCACGACGCGGTGGGTGCCGTTCTCGACGAGCTCCTCCGCCTTCTGGAAGGCGTCATCGACGTCGCCGTACTCCTCGACGAAGGTGGTCGCCTCGGAGTCCTGCGCGCCCAGGCGACTACCGGTGCCGGCCGCCCATGTGGCGTGGTCAGCATCGATCCAGGTGACGGGGGCAGCGTCCGGGTCCAGGTGGGCGTCGAGGGGATCGATCTCCACGTCGACCCGTTCGGCCCCGTCTTCGGCGATGTAGGCGGAGGTGGCGAACACCACCGCGACCGGCTCGCCGACATACCTGACCTCGTCGCGCGCGAGCACAGGCTGTCGGTAGGGGAGCAGCTCTGGCCGAGGGGTGAGGCGGAACCCGATGGCGGGTAGGTCGCTGACGTCCGCGTACGTCCAGGCACCGACGACGCCGTCGACGAGGAGTGCCTGGGACACGTCGACCCGGCGGATTCGCCCGTGAGCGACCGGCGACCGCACCACCCGCATGTGGAGCTCGCCGGCGCGGACGGTGTCGGCGGCGAAGCGCCCCGCGCCGCGAAGCAGCACGGGATCTTCGATGCGTCTTGCGCGGGCTCCGATCATGCTGGTTCCTGCACGCCGCCGGGCTCGGTCTGCTTGCCGTTGAGCAGCTTCTGGGCAGCGAGCGTCGCCTTGATGATGTTCTGGTATCCGGTGCAGCGGCACAGGTTGGAGGAGAGAACCTCCCGCAGCTCGTTCTCCTCGGCGTCCGGGTGCTCCTCGAGGTAACCGGCGATGAGGGTGAGGAACCCAGGCGTGCAGAACCCGCACTGCAGTCCGTGGTTGTCCCAGAACGCCTGTTGAACCGGGTGCAGTGTCACGTCGTCGGGTGCCAGACCCTCCACCGTGCGCACGGACGATCCCTCTGCCTGGACGGCGAACATGAGGCATGCGCGCACCGGTTGCCCGTCGAGGAGCACCGTGCAGGCGCCGCAGACCCCGTGCTCGCAGCCGAGGTGGGTGCCCGTCAGGCCGCAGTCGTCGCGTAGCGCGTCCGCGAGGGTGCGTCGCGGTTCGACATCGATGTCGTAGCGATCGCCGTTCACGTACAGACGGCAGGGGGTGGTGTTGCTCGAGCTCATGCCGTGACCTCCGTGACGGACGAGTGGCGGTTCAGTTGCAGGTCGCGACCTTCGCGGATCGCCGTGCGGATCCGATGCGGTGTCGCCGGTAGGTGGAACACGCCGACGCCGAACGGGCGCAGCGCGTCGCTGATCGCGTTGGCGATCGCCGCGGGTGCCCCGATCGTGCCGCCCTCTCCGACACCCTTGGCGCCGGTGACCGAGGCCGGCGAGATCGTGTACACGTGGGCCACCTCGATGTCGGGGACTTCGAGGATCGTGGGTGGCAGGAAGTCCATGAGCGAGGTGGTGACGAGGACACCGCGGTCGTCGTAGACGAGTTCCTCGAAGAGTGCGTTCGCGATGCCCTGGACGACACCGCCGTGGATCTGCCCGTCGACGATGGCCGGGTTGATCAGCCTGCCGGCATCCTCGGCCACCAGGAACCGGTTGATCGTGACGTTTCCGGTGAGAGGGTCCACCTCGACCTCCGCCAGGTGGCAGGCGTTGGCGAAGGTGCCGGAGGGGTCGTAGAGCCCTACGGACTCCAGGGCCGGCTCACCCTTGTCGGGGATGAGATGTGAGGAGTGATAGGTGTCCCGAGCGAGAACGGCGATCGGCACGGTGGCGTCGCCGCCACGCAACCGGGCGTGACCGCCGCTGAGCTCGACGTCGCCGGGCAACCCGCCGAGTCGGTCGGCCGCGAGGGTGCGGAGCCGGTCCGCGAGATCCTGGGCGGCCAGCATCGAGGCGCCGCCCGCGATCACCATGGCGCGGCTCGCGAAGCTTCCCCACCCGTACGGGGTCGCGTCGGTGTCGCTCGCGATCACCCTGACCTGACTCGGGTCCAGTCCGAGCTCGTCGCAGACCACCTGCGCCAGCGTGGTCTTGAGCCCTTGTCCGTGAGGGGACGCGCCGATCCGCAAGGTGACGCCACCCGACGGATCCATGGTGAGGACGACCCGCTCGAAGCCGGGGGTGATCAGCGACTTCTTCGTCCCGTCCGCTCCGAACGGGCGGGACCGGGCAGCGAAGGCGGGCGTGCCGTATCCAGTCCGCTCGGCGAAGCAGGAGAAGCCGATGCCGAGGTACCGCCCTTCCTCCCTCGCTGCGGCCCGTCGTGCCTCGAAGTCGTCGAGGTCGGCGAGCTGCGCGGCGGTGGCGAGGGTCTCCCGGTGAGATGCGAGATCCAGCACCAGCCCCGTGGGAGCTCGGTGCGGGAACTCGGAGACGAGATTGATGTCGCGGATCGAGACCCGGTCGATCCCGATCTCCTCGGCGGCCACATCCAGCAGGCGTTCCATGGCGAGCACTTGCATGGGCCGGGATACGCCCCGGTACGGCGCGATGGGGCACTTGTTGGTCGTGATCGCCCGCGAGCGGACGTCGTACTCGGAGACCTTGTAGGGGCCGGGCAGCTCCGCGAGCGCCATCAGCGGCTCGACCGCCCAGGTCACCGGATAGCAGCAGTAGGCGCCGACGTCGCAGATCAAGTCCCCCCGCAGCGCCAGCAGCTCGCCCTCGGCAGTGAAGGCGCCCTCGACGTCGTAGACCTGTTCGCGGCTGTGCCAGGCGGCGAGGAAGTTCTCCTCGCGGGTCTCGATCCAGGCGAGGTCGCGGCGCAGATGGCGCGAGGCCCAGACCAGCGCCACATCCTCCCGGGCGAGGGCCATCTTCGCCCCGAAGCCACCACCGACGTCGGGGGACACGACGCGCAGGTCGTCCTCCGCGATGCCCAGGCAGTCGGCGATGCCGGTGCGGGTGACATGTGGCATCTGCAACGTCGCGTGGAGCGTGCTACGACCGGTGCCCCGGTCGTAGGCCGCGTGCGCAGCCCGCGCCTCGAGCGGCATGGCGCTCTGCCGGCCCGAGCTGACGCGGACGGCCACCACGTGGTCCGCGCGCCGGAACGCCTCCTCCGCGCCCGGCGTGGCGATCCGGCCGTCGACGACGGTGTTCGGCGCGTTGGGGTGATCGGCCGGAACCGAGTCGTGAACGAGGGGGGCCCCATCGGCGAGCGCCTCGTCGGCAGACAGGACGGCGGGTAGCGGCTCGAGCTCGACCGTGACCCGCTCGGCGGCATCCTCGGCCTCTGCCTCGGTACGTGCCAGCACCAGGACGATCGGGTCACCCACGAACCGGACGACGTCCTCGGCGAGGATCGGCGTCGCCACGTCCACGAAGTCGGGCCGGTGCAGCACCGCGCGGATCGGCTGGACGCCGACCAGGTCGGAGGCCGTGAACGCGACCACGTCAGGCGGGACGGTGACCGAGATGATCCGGCCGGAGGCGATGGTGCTCCGAACGAACCGGGCATACATCACGCCCCGGTCGCGTGCCGCGATGTCGGCGACGTAGCTGCCCCATCCGCGGATGATCGCCGGATCCTCCGCACGCGGTACGGACCGGCCGGACCAGGTTGGAGGATCGGCGGGCGGCGCGCTCATGCTTCCACCGGAACACGGAGCGCGCGCGGCAGCAGCGCACGCACGAGGTCGCGCCGGTAGGCAGCGTCACCGTGGGTGTCGCTCGGCGGATCCACTTCGTCGGCGGCCGCG
>NZ_BAAAJE010000009.1:0-7663 GCF_039526625.1 Nocardioides aquiterrae | reverse complement strand
CGCGACGGACTCGCTCGTGAACGGCTGGCCGAGCAGGGAGGACTCGGCGGCGGCACTTCGGAACGGCACCTCGTGCACACCACCCAGGCTGACCCGGGCCTCGGCCACGACCCCGTCGACCAGGCGAACGGCCCCCGTCGTCGTCACGATGCCGAAGTCACCGGCGCGCCGGGCGAACTCGGCGATGCCTGCGACCCAGTGCTGGTCGAGGAGCGGGAGGGTGACCGCAACGAGAATCTCGTCGGGCTCCAGCGCGGTGGTGAAGATCGACTGGAAGAAGTCGGCCGCCGGGATCGTCCGCTCCCCACGAGCCTGGCTCACCGCGATCATCTGCGCGTCGAGCAATGCCGCGACCTGGCACCATTCCGACGCCGCGTCGCAATGGGCGATCGACCCACCGAAGGTGCCGCGAGTGCGGATGGGGAGGTGACCGACGTGCCCTGCCGCTTCACGCAGAAGGTCCCCCAGCGGCCCGCTGTGCTCATTGCGCTGGACGTCGATGTGCCGGGTGCGCGTCGCGATGCGCAGCCGGTCGCCGTCGACGGTGATGCCGTCGAGACCGGGGATCCGGTTGATGTCGATGAGCCGGGACGGGCTGGCCAGCCGGAAGTTCATCATCGGCACGAGGCTCTGTCCGCCGGCCAGGACCTTGCTCTCCTCCGGGTCCTCGGCGAGCATGGCGAGCGCCTCGTCCAGGCTGTCGGGCCTGTAGTACTCGAATGCGCTCGGCTTCACAGGGACTCTCCTCCGTATTCCAGGCCGTACACGTCGGTGCGCCTATCGTCGCGCGGTCTGATCAGCTCGCCACGCAGCCGTGCCGCTCGGACCGCCTCGAGGTCGACCTCGACCAGTGCCGAGTCCGCCTCGAGGCGTGAAAGCGGTCCGACCAGCAGGTCGCCGTACCCGTCGACGGCCACCGAGCCGCCCAGGGTCGCGGGCCCGCCGTGCGAAGCGCCGGCGACCTGGCTGACCGCGACGACCGCGACCTGATCCAGGTTGGCTTGGGCGATGACCCCGTCGACATGTCGGGTGGCGCCGCTGGTGGGCACCCTGCTGTCGAAACCGCCAACCCATGCCGCTGGCGCCAGGACCAGTTCAGCGCCGCGCAGCGACATCACGCGCAGCACTTCTACAAAGCGCAGGTCATAGCAGATGCACACGCCGAGTCGACCCACTCGGGTGTCAGCCACAGGCAGACCGAGGTCCCCGGGCGAGTAGACATGCTTCTCTGCGTCGAACAGGTGCAGCTTGCGGTAGTGCAGGACCGGGCCGTCGCCGTCGGCCACGACGACCGTGTTGAAGAAGTCAGATCCGTCGCGCTCGCAGAACCCGTAGGCCACCAGGCCGTCGCCACGGGCGGCGACGGCGGTCATGGCCGCCAAGCTGGGTCCGTCGAGCGGCTCTGCCACGTCGGCGACGGTGTCGGCCTCGATGACGTAGCCGCTGACGGCCAGCTCAGGCATGACGACCAGGTCCGCTCCGGCGTCGAACGCGGCGCGACTCCGGTGCACCATCATCGTGCGGTTGGCGTCTGCCGTGCCGGCACGAACGCAGATCTGCTCCAGGGCGACCGAGATGATCGAAGGCGAGCCGGTCATGGTGTGTGCCGTCAGGCTCCTGCCGCGCCGAGGAGCGCGTCCACGTCCACGCCCGCGTTGCGGAGCATGTCGACGTCGGCCGGGCAGGGCCCGCCGACACTCACCACGCGCTCGCCCAGGTCCGCGGCGACGGCGTGCCAGAATCCGATCTGGATGTGCACGGTGTCGCCGGGTCCGAAGGGCAGCTTCTCGCCGGTGGTGACGTTCTCCGCGGTCCCATGACCCTCGAGGATGTGAATGGTGTCCTCCGAGACGGCGTGCACGTGCTCCTTGTTGCGCTCGCCGGGCTCGAGCACCACGTAGTTCATGTTCGCGGTCTCGGCGCCGGCCCCCAGCCAGACGACGAGCCGCGCGTCCTTGGAGATGAAGGGCACCATCAAGCCTGGACGGTCCCGGTGGTGAATGGCGATCGCGGACTCCGACAGCGGCTCGGTCGGGCGCTCACCGATCTGAGGGTCGACGGGGCTCGGACCCCCGACCAGGCGGGCGCCGGACGCGCTCTCGAAGGAGTAGACGCTTCGCCCCGGCACGTGGATCATGCTGCCCTCGCCGAGCGAGTGGGACACGCTGCCACTCTCGACGTGCTCGAGGAGGGTCACGGTGCCTTCAACCACGTAGTACACCGCCTCGCCGGGGTGGGCCAGCGGCCGGCTGGTCGCGCCGGCGCCGAGGACGAGATCGTAGAAGCTGCGGCACACCGCCCCCTGGGCAGGTCCGACGATCTCACGCCAGCTGCCTCCGGAGACGAAGCCCAGGTCCGGGCCCCACTCAGCCGGACGGATGACGGCCAACCCGGCCGACGTGGTCAGTTCGTTGGTCACGTCCGCAACGTAACATTCAACGTCATCGAAAATCTATGACCTAAGTTGAATCAGCCCAAAATCGGTCGGCTGAGCGTGTGCGCTTACTCCGCGTCGAGGTTGACCCACACGGCGACGGCGACGTCGTCTCCGGGGTTGCTGATCCGATGCGGCTTGGTCGAGTTGTAGGCGATGACATCGCCGGGCCTCAGGACGTGCTGCTCGCCGTCGAGCTCGACCGTCAGGGCGCCGGAGATCAGGACGCCGAACTCCCGGCCGTCGTGGTGGGTCGCGACCGGTCCGCTGGCTCCGCCCGCCTCGTAGGTGTTCACGGCGAGCTCCAGGCCGGCCAGCACGTCGTGGTGCGCGACGCGGCGGATGGTGCCTTCGCTGGTGCGCATGACGGTCTGCTCCTCGACGGGAGTGACGGGAGATGCCTCGATGTGCGCGGGGTGGTCGAACAGGTCGTACATGTGGACCCCCAGCGCGGACGCCACTGAAACGAGCGTTCCGACCGATGCCGTGGCGACGCCGCGCTCCAACATGCTCAGCATCGAGACGCTCACCCCGGTGCGATCAGCCACGTCCTTGAGGGTGAGGTTCTGACGCGAGCGCAGCGTGCGGATGCGTGCGCCGACCATCGCGATCGTCTGGTCGGTCGCCGACGGCTGGTCCTTCGCCGTCCCCTGCGGCCCGCGGCCGTGCTTCGGTGTCGCCGCACTGGCGTCCTTGGGGGTCATGGGTCACTCCGATTCAACGAAGGGTCCGACTGGTGGTGTCGGCCCGCGACCTTCGAGCCGGACAGCCACCCCGGGTAGGTTTTCAGCCTGGGTGAAGGTGGTCAAGCGGCCTGGGGGAACCTCTGCTCGGTGGCCGATTTCAGCCAGATTAACTCATCGTAACGCTCAGTCAGGCGATGTGAGCCATCCACTTCGTGACAAACGCCTGACCTGGCGCGGACTCGGCGTATTTGACATTTCCTCTTGCACGGTTCGAGACCGAGGCCTACGCTTCAACACGATTGAATCGATCGGTCAGGAGGTTGTCATGGCTCGGATCGAAACGCAGTTCGAGGAGTTCCGCCGGGGACTCGTGCACGGGGGCGACTGGGCTCTGATCGTCGGCTGCGCTCAGCCGACCATTCGCCCTTGAACCCACCGGAGAGCATCATGTCCCAGCCCGCGCTTGCTCGTTTCTGGCATCCCATCTGCACGTCCGACGAGGTGACGGAGCAGCCCCGTCGTTTCACGCTCCTCGACGACTTCGTCGTCGCCTTCCGTGACGAGAACTGCGTCGCGGCCTTCCGCGATCTCTGCATCCACCGCGGAGCCGCGCTCTCACTCGGCTGGGTCCGCGACGGCACCCTCGTGTGTCCCTACCACGGTTGGCAGTACGACCGGAGTGGGGCATGCGTGAAGATCCCCTCGCGTCCGGCTGACGCGCCGATCCCGGCCGCGGCCAAGGCTCAGGCGTACCACGTCCAGGAGAAGTACGGCCTGGTCTGGGTCGGGATGGAAGAGCCGGCGGCGGACATCCCGCTCTTCCCCGGTGACGTCTACGGCAAGCCGGGCTGGAAGTCCTTCATCAGCTACCGCGAGGTCTGGAACACCTCGGCGGCGCGAGCGGTGGAGAACTTCATGGACTTCTCCCACTTCCCGTACGTGCACACCGGCATCCTCGGCACCGAGGAGACCGCGGAGATCGCCCCCTACACGGTGGAGAAGCGAGAAGACGGGCTCTTCTACTTCCTGGAGCAGGAGGAGCCAAGTGAGCTGTACGGCGCAGGCGGCAAGCAGAAGGTCCGCTACGAGTACACGCTCGTGGTGCCG
Source organism: Nocardioides aquiterrae (assembly GCF_039526625.1). Lineage (NCBI taxonomy): Bacteria > Bacillati > Actinomycetota > Actinomycetes > Propionibacteriales > Nocardioidaceae > Nocardioides > Nocardioides aquiterrae. Next base: position 3,436 of record NZ_BAAAJE010000009.1, on the reverse strand, counting down.
TTCACGATCCACCTTAAGAAGATCGAGCTCGGAACCGGCCGTGAGACGATCATCAGCCAGCTGACGCTGCCCCGGACCTCGAAGACCACCGAGCTCTTCGTGTTCATCCTCCGGAACCACTCCCTGGACGAGGCCGACACCCCGTTCCAGGAGTTCACCAACAACATCATGGAGCAGGACCGGGTCGTGGTGCAGAGCCAGCGGCCCGAGGAGCTGCCGGACTCCCTGCGCGAGGAGCTGCACATCAAGGTCCCGGACGCCGCGAGCCTGCTCTATCGTCAGCGTCTGGCGTCGCTGGCGAAGGTCGAGGTCTTCGGGCCGTACGGCGCGTGACATGTCCGCCGAGCTCCACCTGGTCCGCGTGGCCGGTCGATCGAACCTTGCCGACGGTGTCGTGGGTCTGACCCTCGAGCCGGTGGACGGTGCGCTGCCGCGCTGGACTCCGGGTGCGCACATCGACCTGGTCCTTCCGTCGGGCATCGTCCGCCAGTACTCCTTGTGCGGGCCGCTCACGTCCGACAGCTACGAGATCGCCGTGCTGCGCGAACCGAAGAGCCGTGGAGGATCCGAGGAGGTCCACAAGAGTCTTCGGCCAGGCATGGAGCTGAAGATCCATGGGCCGCGCAACCGATTCGCGCTCGAGAGGGCGGACGACTACCTCTTCATCGCCGGCGGCATCGGCATCACGCCGCTGCTGCCGATGATCGAGGCCGTCGATGGCCTGGGTCTGTCGTGGCGACTGGTCTACGGCGGTCGCTCCCGCGCCACGATGGCCTTCCTCGACATCCTCGAGCTGTACGAGAACGTGGTGGTCCTCCCACAGGACGAGTACGGACTGATCGACGTGGCGGGCGAGTTGGCGGACCGCCCGGGTGCCGCTGTCTACGCCTGTGGTCCGACACCGCTGATCGACGCCGTGCAGGCTGCGGTCGCCTTCTCGGGCGCCGGTCCACTCCACGTCGAGCGGTTCGTCTCGGTTCCCGTCGAGCTCGATGCCGGTGCCCCACCAGCCTCCGCCTTCGAAGTGCAACTGGGGGCCGACGGCCCGGTCGTAGCGGTCGCTGACGACCAATCGATCCTCGACGCCCTGCTCGGGGCGGGAGTCGATGTCCTCTTCTCCTGTGAAGAGGGCACCTGCGGGAGCTGTCAGACGCGGGTTCTGGCCGGCGAGGTCGACCACCGGGATGGACTGCTCACGGAGCAGGAGCGAGCCGACGGCGACATGCTGATCTGCGTGTCGCGGTGCACGTCGGGCCGGCTGGTGCTGGACGTGACGGCGTAACGGCCACGTCGATGGATCGAGGGCGTGCTCTGACGTTCATCTCTGTGCTTCTCGTGGCCGCTTGCCTGCGTCCGGCGATCACGAGTGTGGGCCCGCTGCTGGGGGACATCGCGAAGGACGCTGCCCTCGGCGAGCTCCGGCAGGGGCTCCTCGGCGCCATTCCGCTGGTCATGTTCGCTGTCTGTTCCCCCTTGGCGGGAATGGCGGCACGACCCAAGGGCATGGAGTTCGCCGTCCTGACCGCGCTCGCTGTGCTCGCGGTGGGGATCGTGGTGAGGTCGGTCGGGGGCGGTAGCGGGCTGTGGATCGGCACCGCGCTGGCGGGTGCAGCGGTGGCCGTCGCCAACGTGCTGACTCCCGCTCTGATCAAGCGAGACTTCGCGAAGGCAGCCCTGACCATGGCCGTGTTCACCACGGTCCTCTCCGGGTTCGCCGCCATCGCCTCGGGAACGGCGGTACCGCTGTCCGACGCATTGGGCGGATGGCGTCCAGCACTGTTGTCCTGGGTGCTGCTGCCTGTCGTGGTCGGTTCGCTCTGGGTGTGGCGCAGCGCGTCTGTCCGCGACAAGGAGAAGTCGTTGCCCGCGCCTCCGCGGGCGGCGTCCATCGGGCTCCTGATTCGTTCTCCGGGAGCGTGGCAGGTGACCGTGTTCTTCGGGCTCCAGTCGGCGACCTTCTACACCGTCGTCACCTGGCTTCCGTCGATCGAGCACTCGTTTGGTGTCGACGACCGGATGGCTGGCGTCCACCTGCTCGTCTACCAGGTGCTCGGCTCTGCCTGTGGGCTGGTGATCGGGGTTCTGATGGAGCGCACCGTCGACCAGCGCCTCGCCGCCGTCGGCATCAGCGTGCCGGTCGTTGTCGCGATGCTCGGACTTGCTGTGGCCCCGCACGCAGCCCTGGTCTGGGTGGTGCTGGCTGCAGCAGGTGCGGGAGCCGCGCTGACGGTGGCGCTGGCGCTCGTGGTCCTCCGGAGCACGACGAGCGAGGAAACGGCTGCGCTGTCGGCGATGGCGCAGTCGGTCGGCTATCTGATTGCAGCGCTCGGCCCGTTGGGTGCTGGCTTGCTCGCCGACCTGTGGGGCTGGCGGGCCGTTCTGTTCAGTACTGCCGGAGTGGCGGCGTGTCAGTCAGTGCTCGCGCTCTGGGCCGGTAGGACCACGCCAGTCGGCGATCGAACAAGGGAGAGGTGCAATGTCGGATCTGGGTGAGGTCACCTTCGGGCCGGCTCCGGACGAGTCGCTCTGGAGAAGATGCGCTCGTCGTCTCGTTGCGGGGGTGAGCTACTCGGGCCTCGCGAACCGTGAGAGCTGGGATCTGGACGGACTGATCGACCACGCAGCATTCTGCTCGCGGTCCGACTCTGCTGTCCGCGGCCCTGGCTCGGCCCCGTCCGCTCAGTGAACGTGTCGGAGCATGCGGGTTCAGCCATCGAGTGATTCCGGGAGGATTGGGGCGGTGCGATTGACCGGTCCGGCCGGTGGCCGTTCGATGTCGACATGGACAAGGTGGTGACCTCGGCCACAGAGGCGGTGGCGGACATCCCGGACGGCGCGACGCTGTCGGTGGGGGGCTTCGGGCTGTGCGGGATCCCGTCGGTGCTGATCGACGCGTTGCTGCAGGCCGGCACGACGGACCTGGAGGCGGTGTCGAACAACTGCGGCGTCGACGACTGGGGCCTGGGCCGGCTGCTGGCGCAGAAGCGGATCCGGCGGATGATCTCGTCGTACGTGGGGGAGAACAAGGAGTTCGCGCGGCAGTACCTGTCGGGTGAGCTGGAGGTGGAGCTGACCCCGCAGGGCACGCTGGCGGAGCGGATGCGGGCGGGTGGGTCGGGCATCCCGGCGTTCTTCACCGCCACCGGCGTGGGGACCCAGGTGGCCGAGGGCGGGCTGCCGTGGAAGTACGACGCCGACGGCAACGTGGTGGTGTCCTCCCCGCCGAAGCAGACCCAGACCTTCGAGACCGCCGAGGGGCCGAAGGAGTTCGTGCTCGAGCACGCGATCGTCGCGGACTTCGGGCTGGTGCGGGCCTGGAAGGGTGACCGGCACGGCAACCTCGTCTACCGCGACTCCGCGCGCAACTTCAACCCGCTGGCCGCGATGTGCGGGCGGACCACGATCGCGGAGGTCGAGGAGCTCGTCGAGCCGGGTG
>NZ_BAAAJE010000008.1:75714-110724 GCF_039526625.1 Nocardioides aquiterrae | reverse complement strand
ACCACTAGTGTCACCGATGTCCTGAGACATATGTGTTACCGATGTCCCCGGACTCGACAGTGGAGGGGGACACACTGTCCGTATGACGTCCCGGGGCCACCCTAGGATCGTCACGTGACCGCCGACCAGCGCCTCCTGCTCGTGCACGCCCATCCCGACGACGAGTCGATCGGCCAGGGCGCCACGATGGCGAAGTACGCCGCGGAGGGCCGCGGCGTCACGCTCGTGACCTGCACCGGCGGGGAGATGGGGGAGATCCTGGTCCCCGAGCTCGCCCACCTCGCCGCCGACCAGGAGGACCGGCTCGGGGAGCACCGCCGCGGGGAGCTCGCCGCCGCGATGCAGGAGCTCGGCGTCACCGACCACCGCTACCTGGGCGGGTTCGGCACCTACCGCGACTCCGGCATGAAGTGGCACGAGGACGGGCACGCCGTCGCCGCGGACGACATCCACGACAACGCCTTCTGGCACGCCGACCTCACCGAGGCCGCCGACCACCTGGTCGCGGTGATCCGCGAGGTGCGCCCGCAGGTGATGGTCACCTACGACCAGTTCGGCGGCTACGGCCACCCCGACCACATCCAGGCCCACCGGGTCGCCACGTACGCCGCCGCGCTGGCCGCCGTCCCGTCGTACCGCAAGGACCTCGGCGAGGCCTGGGACATCGCGAAGATCTACTGGGGCGCGATGTCCGAGACCCGGATGCGCGCCGGCCTCCGCGCGCTCCGCGACGCGGGTGACACGACGTCGTTCGAGGGCATGGACCCCGACGGGCCGCTGCCGTACTTCGTGACCCCCGACGAGGACCTGTCCGCGGTGGTGGACGCCACCGACCACGTCGAGCAGAAGCTCGCCGCGATGCGTGCCCACGCCACCCAGATCGCGATCGACGGCCCGTTCTTCGCGCTGTCCAACAACCTCGGCAACGTCGCCTGGGGCCTGGAGTTCTTCCGGCTCGCCAAGGGCAAGCCGGGCGAGCTGAACGAGGACGGCCTGGAGACCGACCTGTTCGCCGGCCTGTGAGAGTCCTCGCGGCGCTCGGCCTGCTGCTGGCCGGCGCCGCCACGGCCGTCGCAACCGTCGCCCTCCACGAGCTGTGGTGGGGCCTCGGGCTCGCCACGGTCGCGACCGTCGTCGCGGTGCTGGCCCTCCCGCCCGGGTGGTGGTCGCGGCTGGCGTTCGTGGTCGCCTGGGACGCGATGGTCGGCTGGCTCTCGTTCACCCGCCCGGAGGGCGACTACCTGATCGGCCAGGACGTGCAGGGGTACGCCGTGCTCGGCCTCGGGCTGCTGCTGCTCGTCGTGGCGATCGGGACCCTCCCGCGCCCTAGGATGCGGGCGTGAGCAGGGAGAGCGAGGGCGGCAAGGTCGTCCTGCTCATGCTGCTGGCGCTCGTGCTGCTGGCCGGGGCGGCGTACGGCGCGGCGTACCTCGCCGCCGGCGACAAGGTCCCGCGCGGGACCACGGTGGCCGGTGTCGACATCGGCGGCCGCACCCCGCAGCAGGCCGAGGCCGCGCTGCGCGCCGGGCTCGCCGACCGCGAGGACCGGCCGATCACGGTGCGCCTCGAGGGCGAGCAGGTGACCGTCGTCCCGGACGAGGCCGGGCTCTCGGTGGACCACGCCGCCAGCGTCGCGGCCGCCGGCGGGGGGCGGTCGTGGCACCCGGGGCGGCTCTGGGACTACTGGACCGGTGGCGACGACGTGGACCCCGTGGTCGACGTCGACGACGCCGCGTTCGACCGCGCGCTCGACGGCCTGGCCGACCAGGTCGGCACGCCTCCGGTCGACGGCGACGTGGCGTTCACGGGCGGCGAGATCGTGGTCACCGACCCGCGCCCGGGGGAGGGCTTCGACCCCGAGGCCGCCCGTGCGGCGCTGGTCGCGGCGTACCTCGCCGAGCAGCCCGCGGACGTCGAGCTCGAGACCACCACGGTCGAGCCAGAGATCAACGACGACGCGGTCCAGGAGGCGCTCGAGTCGTTCGCGAACCCGGCGATGTCCGCGCCCGTCACGCTGGTCTTCGGCGACTCGCCCGTGACGCTCCACCCGGCCGACTACGCGACGGCGCTCGGCATGCGGGCCGTGGGCGGCGCCCTGGTGCCGGACCTGCGGGAGAGGCGGCTGCTGCGCCTGGTGGACGCCGGCGTCAGCGACGCCGAGCCCGTCGACGCGACCGTGGCCCTGGTCGACGGCCGGCCGGAGGTGGTCCCCGCCAAGCCCGGGGTCAGCTACGAGCCGGACGACGTGACCGCCGCGTTCCTCGAGCTCGTCACCCGCCCCGGCGACCGCCGGATGGAGGTCGCGGCGACGGTCGCCGAGCCGGACTTCACGACCAAGGACGCCCGGGCGCTGAGGATCAAGGAGCGGGTCTCCACGTTCACCACGTACTACCCCTACGCGGAGTACCGGAACATCAACATCGGCCGCGCCGCCGAACTGGTCGACGGCACCGTGCTGAAGCCGGGGGACACGTTCTCGCTCAACGACACCGTCGGCGAGCGGACCCGCGAGAACGGCTTCACCGAGGGCTTCGTCATCAGCGACGGCATCTTCAAGGAGGACCTCGGCGGCGGGGTCTCGCAGCTGGCGACCACGACGTTCAACGCGATGTTCTTCGCCGGCCTGAAGGACGTCGAGCACAAGCCCCACTCCTTCTACATCGACCGCTACCCGGTCGGCCGGGAGGCGACGGTCGCCTGGGGCGCGGTCGACCTGAGGTTCCGGAACGACACGCCGTACGGCGTGCTGATCCACGCCAGCGTCGCGCCCAGCACGCCGTCGCGGCAGGGCGTGGTCACGGTGTCGATGTACTCCACGAAGCACTGGGACATCACGACGAGGACGTCGGACCGGTACAACTACCGCCAGCCGGCGACCCGCACGCTGCGGACGCCGGACTGCTACCCCAACACCGGGTACGCCGGCTTCGACGTCGACGTGTGGCGCTACTTCCGCAAGCCGGGGAGCGACGAGCTGGTGCGCACCGAGAAGTTCCACACGGCGTACACGCCGTCCGACACGGTGATCTGCAAGGAGCCGGCGTGACGCGGGCTGGTCCGGGCGCCAGCTTCTGGTCATACTTGTGACCATGGCGGAGAGCTTGTCCCTCGCAGAGGTGAAGGCACACCTGTCCGAGCTGGTGGGGCGTGTCGGTCGCCAGCACGACCGCGTGACGGTGACGGTGCACGGGCGCCCGTCGGCCGTGCTCCTCTCGCCGGACGACCTCGAGTCGCTCGAGGAGACGATCGCCATCCTCTCCGACCAGGCCGCCCTCCAGCAGCTGTCCGACTCGGAGGCCGAGCTGGCGCGCGGCGAGGGTGAGACGGAGGAGGATCTCGCGGAGGCCATGCGCCGGCGCCGGGCGGGGTCGTGAGCGACGGCCGCTACCGGCTGGTCATCTCACCGACGGCGCGTCGCCAACTCGCCGAGCAGCTGCCGGAGTCGGTGGCCTTCGCTGCCTACGACTTCATCGTCGGTCCGCTGCTGGAGAACCCCCAGCGCGTCGGCAAGCGGCTCCGCCCGCCTCTGGACGACCGCCACAGTGCTCGACGCGGCACCTATCGGGTGATCTACCGCATCGACGATAAGGGTCGCGTCGTCACCGTGGTGGCGGTCATGCGCCGGGCCGACGCCTACCGCTGAGGGTTCTGCGACCAACGGTCCCGGCTCGCGATGATCTCGCTCCGGCGCTGCGAGACGAGCAGGTCGGGAGCACCGAGGTCCATCGACCCGAACTGGTGGTACGGGTCGACCCCGTTCGCGCGGAGCAGCGGCTCGGCCCGCTGGGAGACACTCCCGGACACGCCGAAGTACGCGAGCAGGTCCTGCACGGTCATTCCGGCGCCGTGCCCACCTGCGGTGTCGTTGGCGCGGCAGATCACCCAGGCGACAGCGGCGGCCCCGCGGGCGGTCGAGGCCCGGCGTCGGAAGATCGCGGCGTCGCCCACCGCGGCGCGGCCCAGGAACCGCCGCATCGCCGTGCGGTGCTCCACGTCGAGGTGAGCGTCGGCGAAACCGTCGCAGAGCCCGAGGACCTCCTGCACGACGGGCCGGACGTCGTCCGGCACCCCCGCCCACTCGAACGGCTCGTCCGGCAGGGGGGGCGTCGTCGAGGCGCTGCAGTCGCAACCGGCCGCCCACGGCCCGGTCCAGGCGCTCGAGCATGATCTCGCCGACGGACAGGTCATCGGGATCGGGTCCGAACATGCCGGCGAGTAGGGCGGTCGGCCCCTGCAGCCGGGCCGACCGGATCGTGCGCTGGTAGCCCGCCTCGTAGAGGTCGACCGCGGCCAGCGTCTCCTCGGTGAGGGCCGGACTGATCCCCACGCGGTCGTGGGCGTAGCGGATGAAGGCCCTCAGGAGCTCGGGAAGCTTCGCCAGGTACGCCGCCTCGTCGACGATCTTGCGCGGGAACCAGTCGTTGAGCAGCATCTCGACGGTGACGGCGCTCCAACGCAACGGGTCGCCGTTGGCGTAGTCCGTGCCGAACCACAGCAGGCTGTCGAGCAGGTCGCGCTGGTCCTCGCCGTCGAGGGGAGCACCGAAGCGGGATGCGAAAAAGTCCGCGGCGATCCCCGCCTTCTCGCGATCGGTCCACTCCTTGCGCTCCGGCGCCGTGCCGCCGTCGGGCAGCAGGCGCAGCAGCCACTCGACCACCGGTCGGCACATCGGCCAGCTCTCCGACGTCAACGGCGGGTAGACCCGCGCCCCGTGGTCGATCGCCCCCGCGACGGTCGCGCGGGCCGACGCAGGATCGGTCCGGGTCAGCGACTGCTCCGGTTGCTCGATGGTGGTTCCGAGCTTGAGCACGACGTCCTCGAGCGGTTCCCCGATGAGGAACGCGTCCTTCACCACGGTGCCGAGGTTGTGGTCCACGTACACCAGCGCGGAGACGGCATGTCCCGAGGCGAGCACCACGCCGAAGAGGTAGTCGTCGCCGTCGCCGAGCACGTGGGTCAGGAACCACACGTCCGGCTCGACCCGCACCCGGTCGAGCTCGGACAGCCACGCGGGCATCGGGTGGCGACGGCGCTCCAGCTCCGCCCCGATCCGCGCCGCGAGGTCCGCGTCGGGAACCAGGACCCGGAGCACCGAGAGCGCCGCGGTCGTCTCGGCGTACGGCGTCTCGATGAACGACTCCACCAGCTCGTGGAGCGTCATCCCCGGCTCCTGGCGCCGGAACGGGTCGCGGTTGCGCGGATCCGTCGCCTCCACGATCCCGGCGACGGTCATCAGCAGGTCGACCGGCTCGTCGGAGCGCAGGGCCCGGCGCAGCGTCTGGAACAGCGGTTGGTCCTCGGCGCGCTCGTGGGAGCGCGGGGCGGCGGGTCGGCGCCGCTGCGGCTGTCGGCCCCGGTTGTGCCTCTTCGACATGCCGCCGAGCGTATGGTTCCCGGACCCTCCGTGACGAGGTCGGCGACCGCTCGTTGGCGGGTCATGCGCCGTCTGCTGCCCGCCCTGCTCGTCCCGCTGCTGGTCGTCCTCGGCCTGACCTCGGTGGCCCAGCCCGCCGGCGCGGACGGCGTACCGCTGCCGACCAACCCGTTCGGCGAGCCGACCGGCGCCAACGACTGGTCCTGCACGCCGACCGCGGCGCGGCCCGAGCCGGTCGTGATCGTGCACGGCACGTTCGGCGACCGGAAGAGCCTGCTCGACGACCTGTCGGCGGCCATGGTGGACGACGGCTTCTGCGTCTTCTCGCTCGACTACGGCAACCGCGGCACCCAGGACATCCGGAAGTCCGCCCGGCAGCTGAAGAGGTTCGTCGCGAAGGTCCTCGACGCGACCGGCGCCGCGAAGGTGTCGATGGTCGGGCACTCGCAGGGCGGCATGATGCCGCGGTACTACGTGAAGTTCCTCGGCGGCGACGCGTACGTCGACGACCTGGTCGGCCTCTCGCCGTCCAACCACGGCACCACGGTCGTGGGCAGCTCCGACAACCCCCTCACCGGCGGCTTCTGCACCTCGTGCAACCAGCAGGCCGCGGGCTCGCCGTTCCTGACCAGGCTCAACGCCGGCGACGAGACGCCCGGCGACGTCAGCTACACCCAGATCACCACGAGGTACGACGAGGTCGTGGTGCCCTACACGTCGGCGTACCTCGCGGAGGGCCCGCGGACCACGAACGTCACCATCCAGGACTCCTGCTCGGCCGACACCGCCGAGCACGTGTTCATCCCGATGAGCCGCACCGCGATCCAGTGGGTGCTGAACGCGCTCGAGCGGCCCGGTCCGGCGGACCCGGGCTTCACCCCCGCCTGCGCTCCCTGAGCGCCGCCGCGAACGGCGGCCAGACCGGCAGCCGTGGCCCGAGGGTCGCCTGGAAGGCGTGGTAGACGTCCGGCTTCCCGGCCCAGGTGCCGGCCGCGGGCCGGTTGTCCGGGCCGAGCTCGTGGTGCCACGACCCGGCCGCGCGGTCGAGCAGGTGCTGGTCGGCGTACGCCCACCAGTGCTCCGCGCAGACCGCGTACATCGGGTCGCCGGTGACCGCGTGCAGGGTCGCCGCGGCCGCGAGCGCCTCGGTGACCACCCAGTGCATCCGCTGGCGCACGACCGGTGCGCCGTCCCAGTCGACGGTGTAGACGAAGCCCGCGGCGCCGTCGACCGCCCAGCCCTCGCGCACGCCGGCGTCGAACAGCGCCACCGCGTCGTCGAGCATCCACGGCGGCGCCGCCGGCCCGAGCGCCGCGCGCAGTGAGAGCGTCAGCCGGCTCCACTCGAACCAGTGCCCGATCGTCGCGCCGTACGGCCGGAACGGGTGCGCCGGCTCGTCCCGGTGGTAGTCGGGGAGCGGCCGCCACGAGGCGTCGAAATGCTCCGGGATCCGCCAGCGGTTCGACCGCGCGAAGCCGTGCACCACGCGGGTCACGATCCGCGCCGCGCGGTCCACCTCGCCGACGGCGAGCAGCGCCTCGACCCAGTGCATGTTGGCGTTCACGCCGCGGTAGTCGTCGAGCACCGACCAGGACTCGTCCCACTCCTCGACGACCATCCCGGCCTCGTCGTCCCAGAAGCGCCGGTCCAGCACGTCCAGCGCGTCCGCCAGCAACCCGTCCGCATCCGGCCGGCCGGCGGCCGCCGCCGAGGACGCGGCGAGCACCACGAACGCGTGCTCGTACGCCGTCTTCGACCGCGTCACCGGCCCGTCCGGCCCGACCGCGGCGTACCACCCGCCGTGGACGGGGTCGCGGAACCGAGTGGTCAGCGCCGCGACCCCGTGGTCGACGAGCTCGCCGGCCCACGGGTGACCGAGCAGGTGGGCGAGCGCGAACACGTGCGTCATCCGGCAGGTGATCCACAGCTCCACCGGCCGGTCCGGCTCCAGGCGGCCGTCGTCGGACAGCCACCCGAAGCCGCCGTCGGGATGCACCGACCCGCGCGCGAACGCGAGCAGCCGCTCGCCCTCCTCCGCCAGGTTCATGGCGTGAGCCTATGGAGGTCGCGCGGGAAGAGGGTCACCTCCCGGATGTTGGCGACGCCGGTCAGCCGCGCGGTCCACCGCTCCAGCCCGATCGCGAACCCGCCGTGCGGCGGCATCCCGTGCTCGAACGCCTGCAGGTACGACGCGTACGCCGCCGGGTCCTCGCCGCGCGCGCGGATCGCGGCACGGTACGACGACGGCGTGTGCAGGCGCTGCCCGCCGGTGACCAGCTCGAGCCCGCGGAACAGCAGGTCGAAGCTGTTGCTCCAGCGGTCGTCGTCCGGCTGGGGGTGCGTGTAGAACGGCCGCTTCGCCATCGGGTAGCCCTCGACGGCGACGAAGTCGCTGCCGTGCGTCTCCAGCGCCCACTCACCCAGGGCGCGCTCGTGCTCCGGCGCCAGGTCGGGCTCGTCCTCCGGCGCGCCGACCAGAGCCAGCGCGTCGCGGAAGTGCAGGACCGGGATCTCGTCGGGGACCACCGGCACCTGGGCGCCGGTCAGCGCGACCGCGCCGGCGGCGTGCTCGTGGACGGCGTCGGTCATGCCGGCGACCACGTCCCGGAGCACCCGCAGCACGTCGCGGTGGTCCTGGATGAAGCCGAGCTCGGCGTCCAGCGAGACGTACTCCGCCAGGTGCCGCACCGTGTCGTGCGGCTCGGCGCGGAACACCGGCCCGACCTCGTAGACGCGCTCGAAGACGCCGACCAGCTGCTGCTTGTAGAACTGCGGGCTCTGGGCCAGGTACGCCGGCCGGCCGAAGTAGTCGACCTCGAAGACGTTCGCGCCGGACTCGGTGGCCGACGCCACGAACTTCGGCGTCTGGATCTCGGTGAAGCCGAGCCGGTCCAACGTGGCCCGGAAGCCGCGCAGCGACGCGGCGGCGAGCTCCCACCTGGCGCGCTGCGCGGGGTGTCGCCAGGTCACCGGGGCGTGGTCGAGCAGCGTCGGCAGGCCGACGTTCACGGTCGGCCGCCAGAGCTCGATCGGCGGGGTGGCCGCGGGCTCGGTCAGTGGCGTGATGACCGGGTCGGTGACCTCGACGCCGCCGGGCGCCTGGGCGTTCGCGGTCGCCGTACCGACCACTTCGACGGTCGTCTCCTCGGGCGGGACGGACCCCTCGCGGACGACGACCTGGGCCAGCCCGCTCCGGTCCCGGACGACCAGGAACGTCACCGCGGACAGCTCGCGGCGGCGGTGGACCCACCCCTGCAGGCGGACGGTGGATCCGGGGGTGGCGGTGGGCAGGTCGGCGCAGAGCGTTCTCAGGGGTGTGCGTTGCATGGTTACCTCCAGTCGGCGTGAAGCCCTGGAGGTGTGGGCGGGGGCCAGATCGCGGTGCCACCACACCTTCGCCGACAAGAGCGCCGGCCTCTCGTCGGTACGCCGGACGCGCGGGGCCCGTCGCTCCACCGGAGAGTGGGAGGTTCGTCAGGCCTCTCGGGCGCCGCTCCCAGCGTACGCTGCGGCCCGTGGTCGTGCACTTCCGATTGACCTCGCCGCACCGGCTCACCCCCGGGGTCGTCGCGGTGCTGCGCGACCGTCCGTGGATCACCAACGTCACCCTCCAGGAGGGTGCCGTGATCCAGCCGCCCGGCGACCTCCTCGAGTGCGACGTCGCCCGGGAGAAGGCCGGCGAGCTGCTGCGCGAGCTCGACCGGCTCGGCCTCTGCGCCGAGGGCGGCATCGTGGTGACGACGCCGACCGGGACGCCGTTCGAGCGCGCCCGGCAGCTGGAGGCCGCGGCGCCCGGCCACCCCGACGACGCGGTGATCTGGGAGGCGGTCGAGGCCCAGGCGGAGGCGGGTGCCGTGCCGACGGTCTCCTACCTGGTGTTCCTGCTGATCGCGGTGGCGCTGGCCTCGATCGCGGTGATCACGGACTCCGCGGTGCTGGTGGTCGGCGCGATGGTGGTGGGGCCGGAGTTCAGCGCGGTGGCGGCGGCCAGCGCCGGGGTCGCGCTGCGACGCCCCCGCCTGTTCGTCCAGGGCCTGCGCCTGTTGGTCTACTCGTTCGCGTTCGCGATCGCGGTCATCGCGGCGCTGGCGTTCGTCGCGCACCTCGCCGGGCTGGTCACGACCGCCGACGTCACCGCGCCCAGGCCGAGCACCGGGTTCATCTGGCACCCGGACGCGTGGTCGGTGATCGTCGCCCTGCTCGCCGGCACCGCGGGCGCACTGGCGCTCGCTCTGTCCAAGACCGCCACCATGGTCGGCGTCTTCATCAGCGTGACCACCGTGCCCGCCGCCGGCAACCTGGCGCTCGGCCTCGCGGTGTGGGACCGCGGGGAGATCACCGGCTCGGCCGCCCAGCTCGGCATCAACATCGGCTGCATGGTGCTCGCGGGCGCCGTCGTCCTGGTCCTGATGCGGCGGTTCTGGGTCCGGGTCACCGCGCTGTCGGAGCGGTTCTTCGGGCGTCAGTCGGATCTGGGCGGCGCCAGGTAGCGGTACGGGTGGTGGGTCGTGAAGCCCAGCCGCTCGTACAGCGCCAGCGCCGGAGCGTTGTCGCCGAGCACCTGCAGGTACGCCGTGGTCGCGCCGCGCTCGGCACCCCAGTCCAGCAGCGCCGCCATCACGGCCAGGGCGAGCCCCTGCCGCCGGTGGGCCGGGTCGACGTGGATGCCGCGGAACCCGACCCAGTCGTCGGCGTACGCCGCCACCCCGCTCGCGCGCTCGCCGATCCGCACGGTGACGAGGTCGCCCTGCTCGTCGAGCACCGGTGGTCGAGCCTGTCGAGACCCCCGCAGCCTGCGCGCGACCTGGGCCACCGACGCCAGCTGGAACAGCGTGTCCGCGTCCCCGCTCTCGGCCACCCAGCCGTGCCCGCGGAACATGGCGTCCTCGTCGGAGTCGGGGAGCACGGCCGCGATCGGCCGTCCGGTGCGAGGGGCGTAGAAGTCGACCACCCGGTCGTAGGCGTCGGTGACTCCGGAGGGCCCCAGGGCGAGCACGGAGTTCGCGCGCCGCGCGGTCGAGGTGGGGGAGTGGCGGAGCACCCAGTCGCCGAGCGGCTCGGTGTCGAGGTCCGGCCAGAGCGCGAGCGCCCGGAGCTGGGCGCCCTGGGGGCTGACCCGGTGCCGGGTCGAGGGCCGCGGGGGCACCGGCTTGCCGGACACGATGTCGGCCGTCGCGATCACCACGGGCGGGCCGTCGACGGGCTGCACGACGCAGCTGCCGTCCGACCACGCCGTACACACCCCGAGCAGGTCCGTGAACGCCGGCCCGCCGGTCGGCCCGGTCTCGCCGCGCAGGATCCGGCGGACCACGACCCGCTGCCCGACGACGTGCGGACCGAGCCCGTGCTGGTTCACATACTGGGGGTCTGCCGACTCGGACACCCCCGGGATACTAGGCTGTTCGCGAGCACCTGCTCCCGTGATCTCAGGAGGAATCGGTGACCTACGTCATCTCCCAGCCGTGCGTCGACGTGAAGGACCGTGCCTGTGTCGACGAGTGCCCTGTCGACTGCATCTACGAGGGCAAGCGGATGCTCTACATCCACCCGGACGAGTGCGTGGACTGTGGCGCGTGCGAGCCGGTCTGCCCGGTCGAGGCGATCTTCTACGAGGACGACACGCCGGAGCAGTGGAAGGAGTACTACGACGCCAACGTGCACTTCTTCGACGACCTCGGCTCGCCGGGCGGCGCCGCCAAGATGGGCGAGATCGACCACGACCACCCGATGATCGCCGCGCTGCCGCCGCAGAACCAGGACCACTGATCACGCGCGAGACGGTCTCCGGCCGGCTCCCGGACTTCCCCTGGGACCACCTGCTCGAGCACGGGGAGCGGGCCCGGTCGCATCCCGACGGCATCGTCGACCTGTCGGTCGGCACGCCGGTCGACCCGACCCCCGAGGTCGTGCAGGAGGCGCTGCGCGGCGCCGCGGACTCGCCCGGCTACCCGCTGACGGTGGGCCGCGTCGACACCCGCCAGGCGTGCATCGACTGGCTGGAGCGCCGGCACGGCGTGACCGGGCTGTCGCTGGGCGCCGTGCTGCCGGTGATCGGCTCGAAGGAGCTGATCGCCTCGATGCCGGGCCACCTGGGCCTCGGCCCCGGGGACCTGATCGCCTACCCCGAGCTGGCCTACCCGACGTACGAGGTGGGCACGGTGCTCGCCGGCGCGACCCCGGTGGCCCGGGACTCGCTGACGTCGTTCGGGCCCGAGGTGCCGGCGCTGCTGTGGTTGAACTCGCCGTCGAACCCCACCGGCCGGGTGCTGCCCGCCGAGCACCTGAAGAAGGTCGTCGACTGGTGCCGCGAGCGCGGCACGATCCTGGTCTCCGACGAGTGCTACCTGGAGTGCGCCTGGGAGACCACGCCGGTCTCGGTGCTGCACCCCTCGGTCTGCGGCGGCTCGCACGACGGCATCCTCGCCGTGCACTCCCTGTCGAAGCGCTCCAACCTGGCCGGCTACCGCTGCGCGTTCGTCGCCGGCGACCCCGCGCTGGTCGGCGAGCTGCTCGCCGTCCGCAAGAACCTCGGCCTCCAGATGCCCGGCCCCCAGCAGGTGGCCATGCAGGCGGCGCTCGAGGACGACGCGCACGTGGTCGAGCAGCACGCCCGGTACGCCGCGCGCCGCGCCAAGCTGCGCGAGGCGCTGGAGTCGGCGGGGTTCCGCATCGACCACTCCGAGGCGTCGCTCTACCTGTGGGCACGGCGTCTGATCGACGGGGGGGACGAGGACTGCTGGGACACGGTCTCCTGGCTCGCCGACCGCGGGATCCTGGTCGCCCCGGGCGCCTTCTACGGCCGGGCCGGCACCCGCCACGTGCGGGTCGCGTTCACCGCGACCGACGAGCGGGTGGACGCCGCGGTCGCGCGGCTCGGAGACCAACGGGCGTAACGGCAGTTCCAGCGAGCCGGTCAGGCGGCGGGAGACGGTCCGAAGGGCCCTTGCGCCCGTTGGTGTACGACGGCTTGGAGCACGGCCCGCACGTGCTCGGCGTCGTGCATGACGTGCTCCCAGGCGAAACGGAGCACCAGCCAGCCGTCGGCGACGAGCAAGTTGTAGCGCCGGGCGTCACGGGCGAGAGCCGCCCGGTCGCCGTGCCACTCGAACGAGTCGGCTTCGACCGCGATCCGCAGGTCGCGGTCGACCAGGTCCGGGCGGCACCACGGCCGGGTGGACGTGATCAGCAGCTGCGGCTCCACGTGCAGGCCGTCCACGCCCAGAGCGATCGATCGCAGCACGGACTCGAACGGGTTCGCAGCCTCGGCTCGGGCCAGGGAAGCGACGCTCCGCACCTGCCGGCTGCCCGGACCGCGAGCGGTGGCAGCGGCCTGGCGGAGCGAGACCTCGTCCCCCGAACGCATCGCGGAGTCGGCGATGGCCAGGGCCTCGTCGAAAGGTAGGCGGCGCAGGCAGTGGATCAGCGTGGCGGTCTTGTCGAGGGCGATCGTGCCCGGCGGATCGTCGAGGTAGTGCACGTGCACGCCGCGCCGATGCTCGGTCGGCACCTTGCGGTTGCGGGGGACCGCGACGTGAGGGTGGTCCGGGACGGTCTTGACGGCCCACCCGTGGTGCAGGGCGGCGCTGGTCAGGCAGAGCGCCCCCGTCAACCGGTGCGCGGCGGCGACGGCCTCGCCGAGCTCCGGGAGGGCGTACCGCCCCCGGGCGACGGCTTCGACGACGCCGACTGCGAGCGCGTGGTCGACGGCGCGTCGGCCGACGACGGCCAGGAGCGCCGAGCGGGTGGCGACTCCACCCAGCTCGCGCAGCAGCTCAGCAACCTCCACGCCAGGGAGCGTTCCCGGCTCACGAGGTCAGACGAGGTTGTCCACAGGCTCAGCGGTGACGGATCCACGCGGCCGCGATGTCGCTGAGACGGATCGGCGGGTGGTTCAGGCGCTCAGCGTCAGGACGTGGTCGTGCCCGTCGGGGGTCAGGTAGTGGCCGTCGTCGAAGAGGATCAGGCCGTTGCAGAGCCGGCACCAGCCCTGGTCGTGCAGGTGGTCGGACACCACGTGGGCGCTGCAGCAGTCCGCTGCCTCGATGTCCGGGCATCCCGGGGTGTGGTTGCACATCGTCGTCGTACCTCCTGCTGTCAGATTTCCGTAGTCCCCCGACCCGAAAACCTGGTCTGGTCCGGTCTGTGGACAGTCCATGGCCTTGCTGGTGTGTGCCCAGCATCACTCCCGATCGACCGGAAGGCCCGCGTTCTTCGGAGAAACACGCCGCGGATTCGGCAGGAGCCCGGATGAACTCCGGCGCCGGCTCAGTCGAAGACGTCGACGTGCACGTGGTCGCGGTGCTCGAGGATCAGCCGGCTGCCGGCACGCTCGGGCGGGTCGTAGTCGCGCCAGCCGTCGCCGGAGCGGTCGCCCGAAGTCCAGATCCGGTCGTCGAAGATGACGTGTTCGACGCCGAGCCGGTCCGCCATCGCCACGAGGTACTGCGCGATCGCCCAGCCGCGGACCTTGTTCTCCGGGCTGACCGGCCGCACGAACACGTCGACGGCGCGGCCGTCGTAGTGCGCGGACCCCTCCATGTGCCCGGTGGTGACGCCCCCGGGCGCGAAGCCGCCCATCGGCGGGCTGCCGAACAGGTCGCCCACCTCGCGCCGTACGACGTCCGCGCGGTGGGTCAGCCCGGCGGCGGTGAGCTTGTCGCGCTCCGGCGCCGGCGTGCGGTCGATCCGGCAGCTGAACGCGTGCGGGGAGTTGCCGGTGAGGGCGGACGCGAGGACCCGGGCGTCGGCCTCGTGGTCGGCGTACGCCTCGGGGAACCCGGACCGCTGCACCTCCTGCGCGGCCACGGTGACCCGCATGCCCTCGTAGCCGTCGACCTTCTCCAACGCGTCGTAGAAGGCGTTGGTCGCGTAGTACGGGTCCGTCACCTGCGCCCGCGTGCCCCAGCCCTGCGACGGCCGCTGCTGGAACAGGCCGGCCGAGTCGCGGTCGCCGGTCTCGAGGTTGTAGAGCTTGGACTCCTGGTACGCCGTCGCGAGCGCGATCGTCGCCGCGCGGGCCGGCATCCCGCGGCCCACCGACACCGCGGTGATCAGCGCGGCGTTCTCGGCCTGCTCCGGAGTGAGCGTGACCGTGCGCCCGCTCACGGTCGCGGTGCACTCGTCGGGCTGGAAGAGCGGCGACACGTCGCCGAGCAGGTCGTGCACGCCGTACCCGACCGCGGCCGCGACGCCGACACCGGCGAGCGCGACCAGCGCAGCGCCGGTGCGGAACCTCATGCGGACAAGTGTCAGTTGGCGTGCAAGGCCGCGTTCAGCGCGATGCCCTCGCTCTTCCACGGCACCGCCTCGATCGCGCCGGTGACCGAGTTGCGGCGGAACAGCACGTTGCTCGCGCCCGAGAGCTCGAGCGCCTTGACGACCTTCGGGCCGACGCCGTCGGCCGGGTCGTGGACGGTGACCTTGGTGCCGGCGGTGACGTAGCAGCCCGCCTCCACGACGCAGTCGTCGCCGAGCGAGATGCCCAGGCCGGCGTTCGCGCCGAGCAGGCACCGCTTCCCGATCGAGATGACCTGCTTGCCGCCGCCGGAGAGCGTGCCCATGATCGAGGCGCCGCCGCCGATGTCGGACCCGTCGCCGACGACCACGCCCGCCGAGATCCGGCCCTCGACCATCGAGGCTCCGAGCGTGCCGGCGTTGTAGTTGACGAAGCCCTCGTGCATCACCGTGGTGCCCTCGGCGAGGTGGGCGCCGAGCCGGACCCGGTCGGCGTCGGCGATGCGGACGCCGGTGGGCAGGACGTAGTCGACCATCCGGGGGAACTTGTCCACGCCGAAGACGGTCAGGTGCCGGCCGTTGGCGCGCAGCCGGGCGCGGGTCGACTCGAAGCCCTCGACCGCGCAGGCGCCGGCGCTGGTCCACACGACGTTGGTGAGCAGCCCGAAGATGCCCTCGAGGTTGATCGAGTGCGGGGTGACCAGGCGCGCCGACAGCAGGTGCAGCCGCAGCCAGACGTCCTCGGTGGTGGCCGGCGGCGCCTGCAGGTCCGCGATCTCGACCAGCAGCACGTCGCGGGTGACGCCGCGGTCCTTGTCGGTGCCCTGGAGGTCGCCGAGCTCGCCCGGGCACACGGCGTCGCCCGGCTTCGCGCCGAGCGCGGGGGAGGGGAACCAGACATCGAGGACCGTGCCGTTGCCGTCGAGGGTGGCCAGGCCGAATCCCCAGGCCTTCTGATCAGTCACGGCAGGAGAGCCTAGTTGGCGCGCCCGGCCGGCCACCGACCCGTCCGGCGGTCGTCCGGGCAACCGGGTTCAGGCCGGCACGTGCCGGGCCACTCGGATCGCCCGGGAGACCGCCGCGAAGGTCCCGACCCCGGCGGTGCGGGCGACGTACCAACGCCACGCCGGTCCCCGCCCCGCGAGCCAGTAGTCGCGCCGCAGGACGCGGTCCGGCCATCGCTGGTGCCGTCCCGCGGCGAAGGCGACCAGGGTGGGCCGGGCGCGCGCGATCCAGTGTGCGTAGCCCGACAGTCCTCCCGGCCAGCTCGCCTGGAGGTAGCGGTCCATCGGCTCGTCGAAGACCTGGTACGGCGTCGGGTTGGTGCGGCCGGCCAGCGCGAGCACCTCGGGTGCGTTGATCGAGAGCAGCGTGGCGCCCGTCGGCGCTGCGGCGAGCACGGCGCGCACGTCGGCACGCTCGCGCTCGAGCCCGTCGCTGCGGGTGCCGACGGCCACCGCGGTCGCGGCCAGCACGGCCGCCAGGGTCACCGACGCGACGACGACCCGGCCGAGCGGCTCGGTCAGCCGCCGCGCTCCCGCGGTCACGACCGCCGCGACGCCGAGCGCGGCGAACGGCAGCAGCACGAACAGGTCGGGCGGGCCGTTGATGACCGCGACCGTCCAGACCGTCGCGGCCAGGCCGGCGGCACCGCAGACCAGCAGCGGCGGGTCCTGTCGCCGGGCCCGCGCCGCCAGGCCGACCAGGGCGACCAGGCCGAGGGGCACCAGCAGCACCGATGCGTGGTAGGACCGCCACAGGAAGGTCCAGGTCACGCCCGGCTGGGTCAGCAGCGACGGCTGCCGCGTGTACTCGGCGTTGACCACGACGAAGCCCTCCACCGCGGTCTGCAGGTCGCCGCGGAGCGCGAACCACGCGGCGAACAGCGCCGTCGTCGCCACCCCGCCGCCGACGAACGCGAGACCGGCCCGGACCCGGCCGCCCCGGGCGCCGGTCGCCGCCGCCACCGCGGCCGCCACGGCCACGACCAGCACCGGCTGCCAGGTCAGGGTGGCGAGCGCGGTCGTGACCCCCGCCGCGGCCCAGCGCCTGCGCGTGAGCAGCAGCAGGGTCGCGAGCATCAGCAGGACCATCGCGGTCTTCTCCCGCGGCCCGTCGGACGCCAGCGCGGAGAAGTCCTGGAAGGTGAGGAGCACCGCCGCGGCGGCGAACCCGGCCCCGCGGGAGCCGAGGACGTCGCGCGCCAGCAGGAACAGCGCGACGCAGCACCCGGCGGCCAGCACGACGAACAGGTGCCGCTCCGCGCTCACCGGACCGATGCCCAGGTGCGCGCCGGCCCAGATCGCCAGCCCGGGAAGGGCGTCGGAGAGCGGGCCGACCGAGTTGAAGATCCCGGCGTACGGCGGCACGCCGTGCGCGACGTGCTCGCCGCCGTAGGTGAAGACGCCGAGGTCGCGGTCGAGCGGGCCGTCGAACCCGTGCAGCGCGAAGACGACGAGGGCGACCACCCCGACGGTCAGGCAGTCGGTCGCCGTCGTGACCCGCGTGGACCGGCCGGCGCTCACGGTCCGAGCGTCCTCCTCGCGCCTGAAGGACCGATGAACGCCGGGTCGAATTCGTCCGTGAACGCACGGGACCGGGTTACCGTCGAGCATGCTGGCCATGCACACTGCCGTCGTCGCTTCAGGCGTGGTCGCCGCGGGACTCCTCGCCGCACCGCCGGCGAGTGCGGACGCCTACGTGCGGTGGACCTACGACAGCCGACCGGCGGGCATGCCGGCCACGGCCGACCCCGCACGCACCCTCGACTCCGCCCGCGCCACGGTCCGGAAGCACTCCGGGGAGGCCCGCGTCGAGGCCACGGTCCGGCTCGCGGCGACGCCCCAGGCGTCGGACGACGAGGTGCACCTGGTGCTCGGCTCCGTCGACGACACCGGCGCCTGCGTCCCGGACGCGGACGTGTCCGCGCCGGTGGACGACTCGGCGACCGTCGACATCGACGCCGCCGTGCCGTCCCTGATCCAGGACCACCCGTGCTCCTACGTGACGGTGGTCGACCCGGCCTCGAGCACCGCCCTCGACCGGCTCGACGGCTGGAACGACGGCGTGGTGATCGTCGACCCGGCGCTACCCCTCACCGTGCGGTCGGGAGGTCACCACCGTCTGCCCGTGGACCGGTGGTCGTACGTCGTCGTCGGCGTGGAACTCCCGGAGCACGCGTCCCGCCTCCGGCTGACCGGCGAGCACACGCCTGGCCTGCGGGCCCGGCCCGTCGTCGCGCGCGACCTCGACGCCGGGCACTACCGGTTCCGGCTGCCGGTGCAGCTCGGCGTGCACCGCCGGCAGTGGCTCACGGTGCACGGTCACGCGGTGGGCCCGCGGCCCGGCCACAGCACGGTCAGGATCCGGGTGGTCCCGCGCTGATTCCGATTGGCGGGGCATCGATCCCACGCCGTACGCTTGCGGTACAGGCGTCCGAGCCGTCATCAGCGGCGAGCCTCCGGAAGAACAGCACTCCGGTGCCCAGTAGAACCGGACGGGTAGGCCCGTCACAGCCGTGAACGAGCGGTCGCTCCCCGGAGCGGCAACTGAGGTGGTACCGCGGCTCCCTGCGCTGGGCAGGGTGTCGTCCTCAACGTGACGACGAGCCACAGGAGACCACCGATGAGCTACCCGAAGAACGACTCCGGCAGCGTGCCCTCGAGCCCGCGCTTCCCGGAGATCGAGGAGCGCATCCTCGCGTTCTGGGAGCAGGACGGCACCTTCCAGGCCAGCGTCGAGCAGCGCGACCCCGGCGTGAACGGGGACAACGAGTTCGTCTTCTACGACGGCCCGCCGTTCGCCAACGGCCTCCCGCACTACGGCCACCTGCTGACCGGCTACGTCAAGGACCTGATCCCGCGCTACCAGACCATGCGCGGCAAGCGGGTCGAGCGCCGGTTCGGCTGGGACACCCACGGCCTGCCCGCCGAGCTGGAGGCGATGCGCCTCAAGGGCATCAAGACCACCGACGAGATCCTCGAGATCGGCATCGAGGCGTTCAACGAGGCCTGCCGCCAGTCGGTGCTGATGTACACCGACGAGTGGCGCGAGTACGTCACCCGCCAGGCCCGCTGGGTGGACTTCGACCACGACTACAAGACGATGGACCCCGACTACATGGAGTCGGTGATCTGGGCCTTCAAGGAGCTCTACGACAAGGGCCTGGTCTACGAGGGCTTCCGGGTGCTGCCCTACTGCTGGAACGACGAGACCCCGCTGTCCAACCACGAGCTGCGGATGGACGACGACGTCTACCAGAGCCGCCAGGACCCGGCGGTCACGGTCGGGTACGAGATCACGACCCCCGGCGACTTCGAGGGCGTCAAGCTGCTCATCTGGACGACGACCCCGTGGACGCTGCCCAGCAACCTCGCGGTGATGGTCGGCGAGGACATCGACTACGTCGTGGTGGACGTGGACGGCGTCCGCTACCTGATCGCCGAGGCCCGGCTGGCGGCGTACGCGCGCGAGCTCGGCGAGAGCCCCGAGGTCACCTGGCGCGGCGTCGGCGCCGACCTGGTCGGGCTGGTCTACGACCCGCCGTTCACCTACTACCGCGGGCACGAGCGGGCGTTCCGCGTCGTGCCGGCCGAGTTCGTGACCACCACCGACGGCACCGGCCTGGTCCACACCGCGGGCGCCTTCGGTGAGGACGACAAGGTCGTCACCGACCGGGAGGGCATCGAGGCGGTGATGCCGGTCGGCAAGGACGGCCGGTTCACGTACCCGGTGACGGAGTACGAGGGCATGCTGGTCTTCGACGCCAACCCGCACATCATCGAGGACCTCAAGTCGCACGGCGGCGCCGTCACGCCCGGCACGGTGCTGCTGCGCCGGGAGACCTACGAGCACAGCTACCCGCACTGCTGGCGCTGCCGCGAGCCCCTGATCTACAAGGGCGTCTCGTCGTGGTTCGTCGAGGTGACCGCGTTCAAGCAGCGGATGCTCGAGCTCAACCAGCAGATCAACTGGGTGCCCGACCACATCAAGGACGGCCAGTTCGGCAAGTGGCTCGAGAACGCCCGCGACTGGTCGATCACCCGCAACCGGTTCTGGGGCAGCCCGGTGCCGGTGTGGAAGAGCGACGACCCGACGTACCCCCGCCTCGACGTCTACGGCTCGTTCGAGGAGCTCGAGCGCGACTTCGGCGCGATGCCCCGCGACCGCGAGGGCAACCCGGACCTGCACCGCCCGTTCGTGGACGAGCTGACCCGGCCCAACCCCGACGACCCCACCGGGAAGTCGACCATGCGCCGGGTGCCCGACGTGCTCGACGTGTGGTTCGACTCCGGCTCGATGTCGTTCGCGCAGGTGCACGTGCCGTTCGAGAACGCCGACTGGTTCGCGCACCACTTCCCGGCCGACTTCATCGTCGAGTACATCGGCCAGACCCGCGGCTGGTTCTACACGCTGCACATCCTGGCCACCAGCCTCTTCGACCGGCCGGCGTTCGAGAACTGCATCAGCCACGGCATCGTGCTGGGCTCGGACGGCAACAAGATGTCGAAGTCGCTGCGCAACTACCCCGACGTGCGCGAGGTGTTCGACCGCGACGGCGCCGACGCGATGCGCTGGTTCCTCATGTCCTCGCCGATCCTGCGCGGCGGCAACCTGGTCGTCACCGAGCAGGGCATCCGCGACTCGGTGCGGCAGGTGCTGATCCCGCTGTGGAACAGCTGGTACTTCTTCCAGCTGTACGCCAACGCCCACGACGGCGGGCGGGGCTACGACGCGACGCACCGCACGGACTCCACGGACCCGCTGGACCGCTACATCCTCGCCAAGTGCCGCGACTTCGTCGACGAGATGACGGTGGCGCTGGACGGGTACGCCGTGGCCGACGCGTGCGACGCGACGCGCTCGTTCCTCGACGTGCTCACCAACTGGTACATCCGACGGTCGCGTGACCGCTTCTGGGAGGGCGACGCCGACGGGTTCGACACGCTCTACTCGGTGCTCGAGACCGTGTGTCGCGTGACCGCGCCGCTGCTGCCGCTGACGACCGAGGAGGTCTGGCGCGGGCTCACGGGCGGCCGCTCGGTGCACCTGACCGACTGGCCGTCGGTCGACGAGCTGCCGGACGACGAGAAGCTGGTCGCCGCGATGGACAAGGTCCGCGAGGTCGCCTCGGCGGCGTCCGCGCTGCGCAAGGCCGCCAACCTGCGCAACCGGCTGCCGCTCCAGTCGCTGACCGTCGTCGTCCCGGACCCGGCCGCGCTGGCGGGCTTCGAGGCGATCATCCGCGACGAGGTCAACGTGAAGACGGTCCGGCTGCTGTCGGTCGACTCCGAGGAGGCGGCGACGTACGGCGTCGAGCAGAAGCTCACCGTCAACGCCCGCGCCGCCGGACCGCGTCTCGGCAAGGACGTGCAGACCGCGATCAAGGGCGCGAAGTCCGGCGACTGGTCGGTGGCCGACGACGGCACCGTCACCGCGGGCGGCCTGGTCCTCCAGGACGGCGAGTTCACGCTCGAGACCGTCGCCGGCTCGGCCGACGGCGGGACGGCGACCGGCATGCTGCGCAGCGGCGGCTTCGTCGTCCTCGACACCGAGGTGACGCCCGAGCTCGCCGCCGAGGGCCTGGCCCGCGACCTGGTCCGCCAGGTCCAGCAGGCGCGCCGCGACGCCGGCCTCGAGGTCTCCGACCGGATCGCGCTCACCATCGCCGGGCCGGACGAGGTGGTCGCCGCGGCCACCACGCACCGCGACCTGATCGCCGGCGAGACCCTGGCGACGTCGTACGACGTGGTCCCGGCCGACGGCCCCGAGCCGACCGTGACGGTGACCAAGGCCTGAAGTCGCGGGACGTCATGCGTCCGGAGCCGTCGAGGGCTCCCGGCGCATGACGTCCCGCGGCCGGCTGTCCACAGCCTCGCCCGACGCGCTGGCGAACGGCCGGCCGAGGGCCCAAGGTCGTCCGCATGACCCGCCGGACGCCGGACACCGACCCGCGACTCGTCGCACTCCGCCGGCTGGCCGCGGAGCAGGGCGGCGTCGTGTCGCGGCGCCAGGCCTACGAGCTGGGCGTGACCAGGTGGGAGATCCGCGGCGCGGTGCGCGCGCAGCGGTGGCAGCTGCTCAACGACCAGACGGTCTGCCTTCACAACGGGGACGTGTCCCTCGCCGGACACCACTGGGCAGCCGTTCTGCAGGGCGGGCCGAGTGCACAGCTCGATGGAGCGTCCTCGCTCATCGCGTCGGGGCTGCGCCGCTTCGACGTGGATCGGATCCGGGTGTCGGTGCCGCGGGGATCGCGGGTCCGGCGCACGAGCAGGTACGACATCCGGCAGACCCGACGCTGGTCCGCCGACGACCTGGCTCCGGGTGGCATCCCGCGGACCCGAGTGGAAGTTGCCGCCGTCCGCGCGGCACTGTGGGCGCGCAATGACAAGCAGGCGACGTACGTGCTCACCCTCGTGGTGCAGCAGGGCTTGGCGCGCCCCGAGACCATCGGTGTCGAGCTCCTGCGGATCCGTCGCGACCGGCGGCGGCTCTTGCTCCACGCGGTGGTCAACGACCTGCTCGACGGTGCCCGCAGCCTCGGCGAGCTGGATGTCGGGCGGGAGATGCGCCGTCGTGGACTGCCCGCGCCCGCGCGTCAGGTGCTGCGCAGGGATCGCGCCGGGCGTTACTACCTCGACCTCTACTGGCCCGACCTGAGGCTCGTCGTCGAGGTCGACGGCATCCACCACGCGTGGGCCGAGAACGTGGTGGGAGATGCCCTGCGCCAGAACGCGCTCGCGCTGGACGGGGACACCGTCCTGCGGCTACCCCTCCTCGGGCTGCGCCTGGAGCCCGACGCCTTCTTCGCCCAGGTGGAGTCGGCCATGCTGGCCGCCGGCTGGGTGCGCGTCGCGGCGTGACCCGTCAGGACGTCATGCACGCGGAGCCGTCGACGGCTCCCAGTGCATGACGTCCCGCGTCAGCCGAGCCCGAGTCGTCCGGCGAGGCGGTCGAGGGAGGCCAGGACCTCGTCGGGGGAGCGGTCCGGCACGCCCCAGATCAGCTCGGTCGCGCCCTGCTCGGCCCAGGCCGACAGGTCCTCCGGGCTCGGCTTGAACGCGATCAGGATCCGGATCTCGGGAGCACCGGACCGGCCAGCGTCGGCCCAGGCCTTCTTCAGCGCCTCGATCTGGCCGGAGATGTCCTGCTGCGTCGGCGTGGTCATCCAGCCGTCGGCGTTCTCGGCGATCCACCGGAACGTCTTCGGGCCGCCGCCGGCGCCGATGACCAGCGGGATGTGCCGGGCCGGCTTGGGGTAGGCCCACGAGGGCCCGAACGACACGAACTCCCCGTCGTACGACGCCTCCTCCTGGGTCCACAGCGCGCGCATCGCCTCGACGTACTCCCGCAGCACGGTGCGCCGACGGTCCGCGGGCACGTGGTGGTCGGCGAGCTCGTCGGTGTTCCACCCGAAGCCGGCGCCGATGTCCACCCGCCCGCCGGACAGGTGGTCGAGGGTGGCGATCTGCTTCGCGAGCGTGATCGGGTCGGACTCCACCGGGAGCGCGACGGCCGTCGAGAGCCGGATCCGTGAGGTCGCCTGGGCGACGGTCGCCAGCGAGACCCACGGGTCGAGGGTGCGCAGGTACCGGTCGTCGGGCAGCGTCTCGTCGCCGGTGCCGGGGTGCGCGGCGGTGCGCTTGACCGGGATGTGGGTGTGCTCGGGCACGTAGAAGGTGTCGAAGCCCCGCTCCTCCGCGGCGGCGCCGAGGGCGGCCGGCGTGATGCCGCGGTCGGAGGTGAAGAGCACGAGTCCGTTGCGCATGGGCAGCAGACTAGAACGTGTTTCAGTTCTGCGGAACCCGTGTCTCGACGGTCCCGGCGCAGCCGGCCCACCTGGCGCGGCTGGTTGGATAGCGCTGTGACGACGAACCAGCTCGACCTCAGCGCCGACGCGGTCACCCTCACCGAGCAGCTGGTGAACATCGAGTCGGTCAGCCAGCACGAGGCCGCGATCGCGGATGCCGTCGAGCAGGCGCTGACGGCGTACCCCCACCTGGCGGTCACCCGCCGCGGCCACACCGTGATCGCGCGGACCAACCTCGGCCACCGCGAGCGGGTCGTGATCGCCGGGCACCTGGACACCGTGCCGGTCAACCACAACCTGCCCGCCCGGCGCGAGGGTGCGCCGGAGAGTGGGGGAGTGCTGCACGGCCTCGGCACCTGTGACATGAAGGGTGGCGACGCGGTCATCCTGCGGCTCGCCGCGACCGTGCCCGAGCCCAACCGCGACGTCACCTACATCCTCTACGAGGCCGAGGAGATCGACGCGAAGTACAACGGGCTGCGGCTGCTCGCCGAGTCCGACCCGGAGCTGATGGCCGCGGACTTCGCGATCCTGATGGAGCCGTCGAACGCCGCGGTCGAGGCCGGCTGCCAGGGCACGCTCCGCGTCGAGGTCCGCACGACCGGCGAGCGCGCCCACTCCGCGCGCAGCTGGCGCGGGGTCAACGCCATCCACGGCGCCGCCGAGGTGCTCCGTCGGCTCACCGAGTACGACGCCCGCCGGCCGGTCATCGACGGGCTGCAGTACCACGAGGGTCTCAACGCGGTCTTCATCCGCGGCGGCGTCGCCGGCAACGTGCTGCCCGACGAGTGCGTCGTCGAGGTGAACTTCCGGTTCGCCCCCGACCGCTCCGAGGCCGACGCGGAGGTGTTCGTCCGCGAGTTCTTCGACGGGTACGACGTCCGTCTGACCGACTCGGCCCCCGGTGCGCTGCCCGGCCTGGACCGGCCCGCCGCGAAGGCGTTCGTCGAGGCGGTCGGCGGCGAGGTCAACCCCAAGTTCGGCTGGACCGACGTCGCCCGGTTCAGCGCCCTCGGGATCCCCGCGGTCAACTTCGGCCCCGGCGACCCGATGCTCGCCCACAAGCAGGAGGAGCACGTCCCGATGGAGCACATCGAGCGTTGCGAGGCGCAGCTGCGAAGCTGGCTGACCTCATGAGAGCCAAGTTCAAGGGTCCGGTGATCCAGCGCCGCGGCCAGATCGACGACGGGACGACGGACCAGCGGCTACTCGACTCCCGCGGCCCGAGCGACTGGGTGCACACCGATCCCTGGCGGGTGCTGCGCATGCAGGCCGAGTTCGTGGAGGGCTTCGGCGCCCTGGCCGAGCTGGGCCCGGCCGTGTCGGTGTTCGGCTCCGCGCGGATCCCGGCCGGGCACGCGTCGTACCGCACCGCCGAGCAGGTGGGCAGGCGGCTGGCCGAGGAGGGCTTCGCGGTCATCACCGGCGGCGGCCCGGGCGCGATGGAGGCGGCGAACAAGGGGGCCGGCGAGGCGGGCGGCGTGAGCGTCGGCCTCGGCATCGAGCTGCCGTGGGAGCAGGGGCTCAACGACTGGGTCGACGTCGGCATCAACTTCCGGTACTTCTTCGCCCGCAAGACGATGTTCGTGAAGTACTCCCAGGGCTTCGTGGTGCTGCCCGGCGGGTTCGGCACGCTCGACGAGATGTTCGAGGCCGTGACCCTGCGCCAGACCGGCAAGATCACCAGCTTCCCCATCGTGCTGATGGGCACGGCGTACTGGACCGGCCTGCTCGACTGGCTGCGGGACACGGCACTCGCCGAGGCCATGATCCGCCAGGACGACCTCGACCAGCTGGTGCTGACCGACGACGTCGAGGAGGCCGTCGCGCTGATGGTCGCGGCCCGCGGGGGCGACCTCCCGTGATGTGGTTCTTCGCGATCCTCGTCGTGCTCGCGCTCGGCGGCATCGCGCTCGTCGCGGCCGGCCGGGGCGCCCCGCTCGCCGAGGCGTACGACGACCGGCCCGACGCGACCGTCCCCGCGGACGGACCGCTGCGGGCCGAGGACCTGCGCCGGGTCCGCTTCTCACTGGCCTTCCGGGGCTACCGGATGTCCGAGGTGGACGCCCTCCTCGACCGGCTCGCGGGCCAGCTGGGGCCGGTGCGCGAGGAGCCCGAGCATGGCGAGGAGGCCGCCCCGTAGGGCACACTCCGCTCCATGTCGACCGAGGTGATCGTCTACGTCCTCACCGCGCTCGCGGCCGTCGTCGTCGTGCTGACGCGGCTCCGGCTGGGGCGGGGGGACGGCGGCGCGGGGCGGCTGAGGATGGGCCGCGGCCTGGTCAACGTCCACACCGTCGCCGGCGGGCTCGCGCTCGTCCTGTGGGTGGTCTTCCTGGCCACCGGCAACGAGGTGGTCGGCATCACGGCGCTGGCGTGCTGGTGGATCGTGGTGGTCGCCGGCCTGCTGATCCTGGTGCGCTGGCTGCCCAGTCGCGGCAAGCACGCCTCGGACGGGCAGGAGGACAGCTGGTCGGAGGGGCCGGGTCTCTCGATCCTCGCGCACGGCGGGATGCTGGTCGGCGTCCTCGTCTTCAGTTGGGCCTACCTCACCTCGGCGGTCTAGGGCGTTAGGGTCGGGCGATGCGTCTCGGGATCCTGCTGACCGTGCTGGCCCTCGCCGTGGCCGGGCTGCCCGCCACCGCCCACGCCGCGACCGCGCCCGTCGAACGCGGCGCCGTCGTGGAGAAGCGGGTGATCGGGCACTCCGTCCGCGGCCGGCCGATCACCGCGTGGCGGCTGGGGGAGCGCGGCAAGCCGAAGGTGCTGCTGGTCGCGACCATGCACGGCAACGAGGGCGCCCCGCGGCAGATCCTCGCGACCCTGCGCGACGGCAAGCCGATCCACGGCCTCAACCTCTGGGTGCTGCCCGTCTACAACCCCGACGGGCTCGCCGCGCACACTCGCAAGAACGCCCACGGCGTCGACCTCAACCGCAACTTCCCCTACCACTGGGCCGACCTCGACGGCAGCTACGAGTCCGGCCCGCGGGCCGGCTCCGAGCCGGAGACCCGGGCGATGATGCGCTTCCTGAAGCAGATCCGCCCGAAGCGGATCGTCAGCTTCCACCAGCCGCTGCACGGGGTGGACACCGACACCAAGAACCAGCGCTTCTCCCGCCAGCTCGCCAGGGCGTTGAAGCTGCCGCGCAAGTCGTTCACCTGCGGCGGCGTCTGCCACGGCACCATGACCGGCTGGTTCAACAGCCACTTCGCGGGCTCCGCGGTCACCGTCGAGTACGGCGCGAAGCCCGGCCGCAAGCGGATGACGCGGACCGCGCCCCGGCAGCTGCTCGGGCTCTGGGGCGCCACCCGAGGACGCTAGCGGCCCTCGAACACCGGCTTCTCCTTGGCCACGAACGCCGCGACCGCGGCGCGGTGGTCGGCGGTGGCGCCGGTCTTGGTCATCATCGCGCTCTCGAACTCCAGCGACTCCTCGAACGAGTGCCCGGCCGCGTAGGCGACCGCCTGGCGGATCGCGCCGAGCGCGACCGTGGGGCCGGCGGCCAGGCGGGCCGCGAGCGCGCCCACCTCGGCGGCGAGGTCCGCGGCGGGCACGACCTTGGTCGCCAGGCCGAGCTCCAGGGCCTCGGCGGCGGGGACGGTGCTCGGGAAGTAGAGCAGCTCGATCGCCTTGGCCCGGCCGACCAGCCGCTGCAGGTGGTAGCTGGCCCCGGTGTCGCAGGAGAGCGCGACGTTCGCGAACGCGAGGTTGAACCCCGCCGTGTCGGCCACGATCCGCAGGTCGCACGCGAACGCCAGGCTCGCCCCGGCGCCGGCCGCGACGCCGTTCACCGCGGCGATCACCGGCTTGGCCATCCCGGCCAGCGCGGTGACCGTCGGGTTGTAGTGCTTGTCGACGGTGGTGAACAGCACGTCGCTGCCGCCGTTCTCGAGCAGCTCGATGTGCTCCTTGAGGTCCTGCCCGGTGCAGAACGCCTTGCCGGTGCCGGTCAGCACGACACAGCGCACCGCGGGGTCGTCGGCGACCCGCTGCACGGTCTCGAGCAGCAGCTCCTTGGTCGCCACGTTGAGGCTGTTGTAGGCCTCGGGGCGGTTCAGGGTGATCGTGCCGATGCCGTCGGTGACGTCCAGGAGGACGGGGGAGTCGCTCATGCGGGGCAGTCTGTCAGGCGCCCAGGCAGCGCGCGACGAACCGGTCGGTCCCCGGCTTCAGCCGGTTCGCCTCGGCGGCGAACAGGTCGGCGGCCTCCCGGCCCGGCCAGTCCGCCGGCAGCAGGTCGTCGGGCAGCCCCGGGTCGGCGAACAGGAACTTGCGCCACTCGTGCACGAGGTGGAACCGGGCCGCGAACGCCGCCTCGTCCTCGTCGTCGTGCGCCGACAGGTGCTTCTCGACCAACTCGTCGGCCGCGTCCAGCCAGCCGTCGTACGCCGACCGCAGCCGGTCGAGGTCCCACGCCCCGGTCGGCTCGGGGTCGAACCGGTCGGCCCGTGCGGTGCGCGCCGTCGCGCCCGCCCGCTCGAGGATCTCGGCCAGCTCGGCGCGCGGGAAGGGGCTCACCCACACGTTGTCGAGCAGCTCGGCGTACCCGACGAACGTCAGGTCCGCGCGCAGCCGGGCGCGCGCCGGGCGCGCCGACGGCGGGTCGACGAACGCCAGGTGCCAGTGGCCGTCCCAGGCCGGGAGCCGGCGCCGGTACACGCGGTTGCCGGTCTCGTCGAGACGCCGGTTGGCCCGCTCCGTGGTGCGGTAGCCGCGGCCGCCGGCGAGCTGCACCGGCTCGAGCCAGCCCTGGGACACCATCCGGGAGATCGCCGTGCGCACCGCGGGCGCGGCGATGCCGACCGGTTCGAGCAGGCGGACGACCGCGGCCACCGGGGCCTGGCTGCCGCGGGAGCGCAGGTGGTCGCCGTACACGTCGAACAGCGCGGATCGGGCCTGCATGAGGGGAGTCTGCCAGCCCGTCCGCCCCCAGCGTTCCTCCCTGTGCTCCGCGTCACCGCCCGATAGGGGATAATGGTCCGGCGTACGGCGCACAGGGCTCGCGATGGGCCCCTGGCGCCCGAAATGAGCGAAGGAAGGTGCGCGGATGGCGGCGATGAAGCCGCGGACAGGCGACGGTCCGCTGGAGGTCACCAAGGAAGGACGCGGCATCGTGATGCGCGTCCCGCTCGAGGGTGGTGGCCGCCTCGTTGTCGAACTGAACGCCGAGGAGGCCGGCGCTCTCGGGGATGCCCTCAAGGACGTCGTCGGCTGACGTGCCACAAGACGCCCCCCCGACTCTTCCGCCCCAGGTCTCGCCGCCCGAGTTCGCTCTGACCGCGGCGCTGCCGCACGCCGTCCGCGGTGTCGAGGTCGTGGCGATCCCCGTGCTCCCCGGAGAGCGCCCAGATGATCCGGTGATCCTCGGCCCCGGCGGCGCGGAGCTCGGTGACCGGCTCGGCCTGGACCTGCTCGGTGTGCTCGAGCTGTCCCGGTCCACCGGCGCGGCCGGCGAGATCGCCTGCGTACCGGTGCCGCTCGGCAGCCCGGACAACGCCGACCTCCGCCTCGTGATGCTGGTCGGTGTCGGCGCCCAGCGGCCCGACGACCTGCGCCGTGCCGGGGCGGCGCTGGCGCGCGAGGCCCGGGACCGCGCCTCGGTCGCCACCTCGGTCGCGGCCGTCGCCGACGACGACGGGCTCGCGGCGTTCGTCGTCGGCGCGATGCTGGGGTCGTTCCGGTTCCACTGGCGCTCGCGCCCGCCGGAGCACCGGCCGGTCGAGCGCATCGTGCTCGCGGACCTGCCCGACGGCCTCGCGCCCGTGGTCGACCGCGCGGTCGCGCTGGGTGGCGCCGGCTGGCGGTCCCGGCTGCTCGCGACGGTGCCGTCGAACCTGAAGAACCCGGCCTGGCTGGCCGAGCAGGCCGAGCGGATCGGCCGCGACGCCGGGCTGACGGTCACCGTCCGCGACGAGCGCTGGCTCGCCGACCACGGCTTCGGTGGCATCGTCGCCGTCGGGCAGGCGTCGGCGACGCCGCCCCGGCTGATCCGCCTCGACTACACGCCGAAGAAGGCCGGCCGGAAGACGCCGACCGTGGCCCTGGTCGGCAAGGGCATCACCTTCGACACCGGCGGCCTCTCGCTCAAGCCGGGCGAGGGCATGGTGACGATGAAGCGCGACATGACCGGCGGCGCCGTCGTGATGGCGACCCTGGCCGCGCTCGCCGACGTCGGGTGCCCGGTCAAGGTCGTCGGCCTGGTCGCGGCCGCCGAGAACGCGGTCGGCGGCAACGCCCTGCGGCCCGGCGACGTGATCCGTCACTACGGTGGCCGGACCTCCGAGGTGACCAACACCGACGCCGAAGGCCGGCTCGTGCTCGCCGACGCGATGGCGTACGCCGTCGAGGAGATCGACCCGGACGTCCTGGTCGACGTCGCCACCCTGACCGGCGCCGCGAAGGTCGCGCTCGGCCAGCAGGTCGGCGGCCTGTTCGCCAACCGCGACGCGCTGGCCGACACGCTCCGAGAGGCGTCCGTGGCTGCCGGGGAGCCGCTGTGGCGGTTGCCGCTGACCGACGCGTACGAGCAGAAGCTCTCGTCGACGGTCGCCGACGCCGACAACGCGCCGGGCGGTCCCGGCGCGATCGTCGCGGCGCTCTTCCTCCAGCACTTCGCGGGCGACCGGCCGTGGGCCCACCTCGACATCGCGTCGGTGGGCGACTCCCCGGAGGAGTCGTTCGAGTGGACGGCCGGCCCCACCGGTTTCGGGGCCCGCGCGCTGCTCACCTGGCTCGGCTCCGACGACCCGCTCGCCGGGATCGCCTGATGCTCGGCCTCACCGTGCGCTGGTCGCTCGTGGACGCCGCACCGGACGTGGACGCCGAGCTCGCGGCGTACGTCGCGGACAGCTCGTACGAGCGCTTCACCGGCAAGGACGGGCTGCGGTTCAAGACCTGGCGGACCCGGCCCGGCCAGTGGTTCGAGGGGTGCTACGTGTTCGCCTCCGACGACGCGCGCGCGGAGTTCCAGCGGGCGTTCAGCGACGGCGCCGACACGGCCCCGGTCTCGCAGATCGTGGGCAGTCCGCCGGTGCTCATCGAGGAGTGCGACATCGTGGCGGTCGCCGAGGGCGGCGACGGGTTCCTCGCCGCGCCGCGGTACTGAGCCCTACTCGTCGCCGGGGGTCCAGACCTTCTTCGCGGCCAGCAGGCCGTCGCCCACGGGCAGCAGCACGCTGACCAGGTCCTCGCGCTCGGCGACCTGCCGGCCGAGCTCGCGGATGGAGACGGTGTCCTCGTCGCGCTGCGCGGGGTCCGCGACCCGGTCGTGCCACAGCGCGTTGTCGAAGGCCACGACCCCACCGGGCCGCAGGAGGCGCAGCGCCTCCTTCAGGTAGGCGCCGTACTCGGCCTTGTCGCCGTCGCAGAACACCAGGTCGTAGTGGCCGTCGGTCAGGCGCGGCAGCACGTCGAGCGCGGCGCCGGAGATCGTCCGCACGCGCTGGTTCGCGATGCCCGCCTCGGCGAACGACTCCCGGGCCAGCCGCTGGTGCTCGGCCTCGATGTCGACCGACGTCAGCACCCCGTCCGGGCGCATGCCGCGCAGCAGCCACAGCCCGGAGACGCCGGTGCCGGTGCCGATCTCGACCACGGCGCGGGCGTCGAGCACTGCGGCGAGGAACCGCAACGCGGCCCCACCTCCGGAGCCGATCGGCACCACGCCGACCTCCTCGGCTCGGGCGCGCGCGTTGGCGAGGACCTCGTCCTCGGCGACGTGCTCTTCGGCGTAGGTCCAGCTCGTCGGCTTCACGGGTGTCAACGTATCGCGCCCGGATCCTCCGGTCGGGGAACACGGCCGTCGGCTCGCTCGTTCTCCCCATCGAGGCCCAGAAAGAGGACACTGGTCTCACAGGTTTCTTTCAGCACGTGTCCCTAGGTTGAGGAAGGACAGGACCCTGTTCGGCAAGCCCGCGCCGTCGCGCGACAAGGAGGCTCCGGTGGAGACCAGAGCGGATGAGCACGTCCCCTCCTGGGAGGAGATCGTCGAGCGTCACTCCGACCGGGTCTACCGACTGGCCTACCGGCTGACCGGCAACCGGCACGACGCGGAGGACCTCACGCAGGAGGTCTTCGTCCGCGTGTTCCGGTCGCTGTCCACCTACACGCCCGGCACCTTCGAGGGCTGGCTGCACCGGATCACCACGAACCTGTTCCTCGACCAGGCCCGCCGCAAGCAGCGCATCCGCTTCGACGCGCTGTCCGACGAGCGGGCCGACCGGCTGACGAGCTCGTCGCCGAGCCCGGACACGGCGTACGCCGACCAGACCTTCGACGACGACATCGAGCGCGCGCTGGCGACGCTGCCGCCGGACTTCCGCGCCGCCGTCGTGCTCTGCGACGTCGAGGGGCTCAGCTACGAGGAGATCGCCGAGATCCTCGGCGCGAAGCTCGGCACCGTCCGCTCCCGCATCCACCGCGGCCGCGCCATGCTGCGCACCGCCCTCGCGCACCGCGCCCCGAGCGCCGGCCGGGTCCGGTACGCCGGGCCGCTGCTCGCGCCGTGGGGGTCCGCGACGTGATCGGGCACCACCTCGGTTCGCGCACCAGCGCGCTGCTCGACGGCCAGCTGTCTCCGGAGGAGACCGAGCGCGCGTGGGAGCACGTGCACGCCTGCCACCAGTGCCGTGACCTGGTCGAGCGCGAGGGCTGGGTCAAGACCCGGCTCACCGGGCTGTCCTTCGACGTCGCGGCCCCCGCGACGCCGACCGGCCTGAAGGCCTCGCTGATCTGCGCCACCCCCGGCGACGCCTACCTGGTGCCCGCGCCGGCCGACCGCCGGCGTACGGCGGGGCTGGCCGCGATCGGCGGCGGCGCCGTGGGTGCCGCGGTGATGGGCGTGCTGGTGTTCGGTGTCGGGCCGGCCTCCGCGCCCGCGCCGTCCATCGACCGGCGCGCGCCGGTCACCTCGATCACCGACGCGCCCCGCACGCCGGCGCCGAGCGTGTTCCTGACCCGACGGGCATCGGTTTCGCCCGACGGGACAAGATAGGGACGTGACGCAGGACGAGCCCACCCGGCCGATCGGCCCGAGCACGCCGCCGCCGAGCTGGGTGCCCCCGACGGTGCAGGCTCCGCCGTACCGCTGGGCGCCGCCGCCCCCGCCCGCTCCGCCCCGTGCCCCGCGCGGCCGGGTGCCCGTCTGGGTGTGGCCCGTGGTCTGCGTGCTCGCGCTCGGCGTCGGGATCATCGGCGGGGCGATCGGCGGTCTGGTCTACGAGCAGGTGCGCGACCAGCCGGGCACCGTGAGCAGCGGCCTCGCCGGGGTCGACACCGTGACCGAGGCGCCGCTGCCGGCGGAGAACGGGTCGATCGCCGCGGTCGCCGCCCGGCTGCTGCCGAGCACGGTCCAGATCTCCGCGGAGTACCAGGGCCAGGACGGCGGCGCGACCGGCTCCGGGTTCGTGCTCGACCGGCAGGGCCACATCGTCACCAACAACCACGTCGTCCAGGACGCCGACGAGAACCACGGCCGGATCGAGGTCGTCGACGAGGACGGGAACCGCTACCCGGCCGACGTGGTGGGCCGCAGCTCCGTCTACGACCTCGCGGTCCTCTTCGTGCCGAAGGCGAGGTCCCTCCAGCCCGCCGCCCTCGGCTCGTCCCAGGCGCTGCGCGTCGGGGAGAGCGTGGTCGCGATCGGGTCGCCGCTGGGCCTCAGCTCCACGGTGACCGCCGGCATCGTCAGCGCGCTGCACCGCCCGGTGACCACCGGGAGCGCGGGTGACGACTCGTCGTACATCAACGCGGTCCAGACCGACGCCGCGATCAACCCGGGCAACTCCGGGGGTCCGCTGGTGAACCTGCGCGGCCAGGTCGTGGGCGTGAACTCCGCCATCGCGACCACCGGCGGCACCATCGGCGGCGAGTCCGGCAACATCGGGGTCGGCTTCGCGATCCCGATCGAGCAGGTCCGGATCACCGCCGACCAGATCCTGCGCACCGGCGAGGCGAGCTACCCGGTCATCGGGGCCAAGGTGAAGACCGGCGAGACCGGCGGGAACGGCGCCGAGATCGACTCGGTGATGCCCGGCACCCCCGCGGAGAAGGGCGGGCTGGAGAAGGGCGACGTGATCGTAGCGATCGACGGCGACCGCGTGACCGACGGCATCGCGCTGATCGTCGCGATCCGCGCCCACCAGCCCGGCGACACCGTCGAGTTCACCGTCGAGCGCGACGGCAAGGAGCGCACGGTCTCCCTGACCTTGGGCTCCGAGACGGGCTAGGACGCGCCCTGGTCGCCCGCCTCGGACTCCACGAACGGGTGCTCCTCGACGAACGCCTTGGTGTCGGCGTACATGCGCTGGATGAACTCCTCGAGCTGGGTCGACTCGACCCGCCACTGGCCGCGGCCGCCGATCTTGATCGCGGGGAGCTCGCCGCGGCGGACCAGCGCGTAGACCTGCGCGCTGGAGGTGTTGAGGACCTCCGCCACGTCGGCGAGCGTGAGGAAGCGGGGCGTGCCGGCCATGCCCCCATGGTCCCACCTCCGGGGCCCCGCTCCGGCCGCGCCCCGCGAGCCTGTGGAGAACTGGTTTCGGAAGCCGGGACGCTGGCGAGAATCTGCGGGTGAGTCTCGGCACGGCGCAGCGCCCCGCGGCCCCGGCGGTCCCCGCCCCGGTCCCGCCGGCCACCCGTGCCACCCGCTCCGGCTGGCGCGATCCCCGGCTCTGGATCGGGCTGCTGATCGTCGCGGTGTCGGTGGTCGCCGGCGCCCGCCTGCTCGCCGCGGCCGACGACACGGTGTCGGTCTGGGCAGTCGCCACCGACGCCGGCCCGGGTGCCCGCCTCGACCCCGGCGACCTGGTCGCGCACCGGGTGCGGTTCGCCGACGACGGGGACCTCGCGGGCTACTTCACGGTCGACGACGAGCTGCCCGCCGAGCTGCGGCTGACCCGCGGGGTCAGCGCGGGCGAGCTCCTCCCGCGCGCCGCGATCGGGTCCGCCGAGGCCGCCGACACCGTCGAGCTGCCGGTGGCCGTCGACGCCGAGCAGGTGCCGCCGAGCGTGCGGCCGGGTTCGGTGGTCGACGTCTACCTGCTCGGCAGGGACGGCCCGCTGCTCCGTGCGGCCACCGTGGTCGACGCGCCGGCGCTGGAGAGCACGTTCGGCTCGACCACCGGCCGGCGCCAGCTCGTGCTCGCCGTGCCGGGGGCCGACGCCGCGGCGTTCCTCGGCGCGCTCGGCCGCGCCCGCGAGCCCGTCCTCACCGTCGTCCGCCGGGGCTGAGCATGGCTGACCGGGCGCTGGTCATCGTCGTCGCCTCGGGTGCGGCGTGGGAGCCGGCGGCGCTCCAGCGTCTCGGCGACCATCCCGGCATCGTCGTCCTCAAGCGCTGCGTCGACGTCGACGACCTGCTCGCCGCCGCCAGCGCCGGCCAGGCCGACGTCGCCGTCCTCGGCCTCGACTCGCCCGGCCTGGACCGCGCCGCGGTCGACCTCCTGCACCGGTACGGCGTCCGCCCGGTCGCGATCGCCTCCGGGGGCGCCACCCTGGACGGCGGCCGGCTCCGCGCGGCCCGGATCGGCATCCCGCGGGTGGTCACCGACGACGACCTCGACGCGCTGCCCGGCGCGGTGCTCGACGAGGA
>NZ_BAAAJE010000008.1:0-75610 GCF_039526625.1 Nocardioides aquiterrae | reverse complement strand
GGGACCGGCCGGCGCCCCGGGCCGCACCACCGTGGCCGCGGCGCTGGCCGCCGAGCTGGCGCGGCGCCGACGGCGTACGGTCCTGGTCGACGCCGACCCGTACGGCGGGGCCGTCGCGCAGCAGCTCGGCATCCTCGACGAGGTGTCGGGCCTGCTGTCCGCGGCGCGGCTGGCCGCCGCGGGCCAGCTCGAGGAGCGGATCGGGTCGGTGCAGCGCGGCATCGACGCCCACCTGAGCGTGGTCACCGGTCTGCCCCGGGGCGACCGCTGGGTCGAGGTCCGCAACGGCACGGTCGAGCACCTCCTCGAGGTCGCCCGCGAGCACGCCGAGGTGGTCGTCGACACCGGGTTCAGCCTCGAGGACGACCCGGCCTCCGACTACGGCAGCCGCCCGGGCCGCAACCAGATGACGCTCGCCGCGCTCGAGGTCGCCGACGAGGTGGTCGTGGTCGGCAGCGCCGACCCCGTCGGGCTCTCCCGGCTGGCCCGGGGCCTCGTCGAGCTGGCCGAGCGCGGGCGCGACGCCCACGTGGTCGTCAACCGGATGCGCCCCAGCCTGGGCTGGTCCGAGCGCGACATCGCCGGCATGGTGGCCGGCTTCGCGCGCACCCGGGGGCTGCACTTCCTGCCCGAGGACCAGCCGACGGTCGACCGGGCGCTGGTCGCCGGTCGCACCCTCACCGAGGTCGGCGACTCGCCGCTCGGCCGCGCGGTGGGCCGGCTCGCCGACGACCTCTACGCCGCGAACAGCAGGTACAACCCACCCACGGTGAACGCGATCATCGCGAACAGCAGCGGCAGCTGACCGGTCAGCTGGTGCCGCGGGGGCAGGATCTTGATCGCCCGGTCGTGGGCGGCGATCACGCCGAGCACGTGGCCGGTCACGACCGCGATCACCTTGACGTTCGCGAGCAGCGTGGGGTGGTAGCTGAGCCAGTAGCTCACGCCCAGGTTCGCGGTGCCGAACCAGTTGGCCCCGGTGCTGAACGGGTCGCTGGCCTGGATCAGCGTCAGCTGCCCGACCTCGACGAGGTAGCTCAGGTAGTGGGCGACGATGTAGCCCACGACGATCGGCACGATCGAGTGCGCGAACAGGTCCGGCAGCTGCCACCGCTTCAGGTCGTCGCCGAGGCCGGTCAGCATCGTGCCGGCCGCGAAGACCAGGCCGACGCCGACGCAGAACGCCAGCAGCCCCAGGTTGTTGAGCAGGTACGCAGAGGTGTCGGTCGACTGGACGAACTGGATCCAGTGCGTGGAGTCCTTGAACGAGTCGAACGCCGTGCTGCCGAACAGCACGGACATCACCGCGACCAGGCCGGGGCGCACCGGGGTGGTGTCGAGGTTCGCCAGGGGGGTGCGGATCACCAGCAGGTCGCCGTGCTCGGTCCGGCGCCGGCCCCACACCGACATCCGCGAGACCAGGGTCGAGTACACCTCGAACGGGTCCGCCCGCTCGTAGAAGGTGTTGCCGAACAGGGCGCCGCCGACCAGCATCACGGCGACGTACGCCGCGCACCACAGCCGGATCGGCCCGATCTCGGTGGAGTAGGGGTAGACGAGCTCCATCCACACGAACGCGAACAGTCCGATCGCGGCGGGCCAGTGCCCGAGCCGCTCGGGGTAGGTGAGCATGCCCTGCTCGGGGTCGCCGCCGGAGACCTTCGCGAACGCCAGGTTGATCGTGCGGACCGGGCTGATCGCCTTCCACACCGGCCCGAGCAGCAGCGACAGCGGCACCAGCCCGACCCACCACCACACGTAGAAGATCCCGAGCAGCGGGTTGATGACGAGGTCCTTGCCGAACACCGCGACCATCGCGGTGTAGAGGAAGACCAGGAACCCGGCGGTGCGCCAGGTGGCCCGCCACGCGACCGAGTCGACGACCCGGCCGAGCGCCGGCGCCGGGCGGCCGCTGGTGGCGGCGTCGAACCGCGGCGTGCGCCACGCGATGGCCAGGACCGTGAAGGAGACGACGAGGGCGGCGGTTGCCCCGGCGATCGCCAGCTCGGGCGAGATCGGCAGGTCCTTGGCCCCGCCGATCCCGTGGGCGAGCGTGATGCCGTTGCCGGCCGTTCCGCCGCCCACCTCAGCGGACTTCGAGCTGGACGATGACCTTGTCCAACGAGTGCGACTCGACGTCGACGGTGCCCGGCGCGTCGATGCCGTGGATCGTCAGGGTCGTCTCGCCCTTGTCGTAGGTGAGCTCCTGCTCCGGCGTCGAGTGGACGTGGATCTCGCCGGGCGCGTCGGCGGTCACGTGCAGCTCGACGTCCTGGCCGGTGGCGACCTCGACGCGCTCGCCGTTCGGCGTGACCGAGTCGCCCTTGAACGTGACGTCGATGACCTTCGGGTCCTTCGTGTCCCCGGGGGCGGACTCCGAGCCGCCGCAGGCGGCCAGCGGAGCGGCGCACAGCAGGATCGTGAGGGCGGCCAGGGCACGGCGCATCGTCGTTCTTCCTTCGGCTCGGGACCGTGACGTCTGACAGAATCGCATGTTGTACCAACCGCGAGACGGGCACCCCCGGCCATGTCCGGCGACGGCGATCGAGAGGCGGAAGCATGAGTGAGCGGCTCCGGCCGCGGGACGTGGCCCTCCTGGCGGAGGAGTCGCCCTCCACGCCGATGCACAACGCCACGGTCGAGGTCTTCGACCCGGGCGACTCCGGCTTCGACTACGCCGAGCTCGTGCGCCTGGTGCAGGAGCGCATCTCGTTCGTGCCCCGCTACCGCCAGCGCGTCCAGACCGTGCCGGGCCGGCTGGCCAACCCGGTGTGGGTGGACGACGACCGCTTCGACCTCGGCTACCACGTCCG
Source organism: Nocardioides aquiterrae (assembly GCF_039526625.1). Classification (NCBI taxonomy): domain Bacteria; kingdom Bacillati; phylum Actinomycetota; class Actinomycetes; order Propionibacteriales; family Nocardioidaceae; genus Nocardioides; species Nocardioides aquiterrae. The sequence goes on along the minus strand of NZ_BAAAJE010000008.1, from coordinate 72,797 downwards.
CCGGTCCGCGCTGCCCCGTCCGGGGACACTGGACCAGCTGCGCGAGCTGGTCGCCCGGATCGTGTCGCGACCCCTCGACCGGAGCCGGCCGCTGTGGGAGATCTACTTCGTCGAGGGCCTGGCCGGCGGCCGGGTCGCGCTGCTGTCGAAGTCCCACCAGGTGCTGGTCGACGGCATGCACACCGTCGACCTCGGCCAGGTGCTGCTCGACACGTCGCCCGAGCCCAAGGAGCTGGGCCTCGACGAGTGGCGGCCGCACGGCGACCCGTCGCCGTTGTCGCTGATGGCCGGCGCCGTCCGCGACTCCCTGACCGAACGTGGGACCGTCACCGCGACCGCGCGCAGCACCACCGGCTCGGTGCTGCGCGGCGTCGCGGGCGCCGCCCGCTCGGTCGGCCGGGTCGCCGACGCGCTCACGAACCGCGCGCCGCTCCCGGGCTCGCCGATCGTCGGACCGCTGTCCCAGCAGCGCCGGGTCATCGCCGTCCGCACCGACCTCGGCGACTACCGCACGGTGCGCGAGGCGCACGGCGGCACCGTGAACGACGTGATCCTCGCGACCGTCACCGGCGCCCTGCGGGCCTGGCTGATGACGCGGGGCGAGTCGATGCGCGGCATCCGCCAGGTCCGGGCGGTGGTGCCGATCTCGGTGATCGACGACGAGATGGAGGCCACCTCGCTCGGCAGTCAGATCGCCCCGCACTTCGTGGACCTGCCGGTGTGGGAGCCGAGCCCGGTGGTGCGGCTGCACCAGGTCTCCTACTCGTTCCTCGCGCACAAGGAGACCGGCCGCGCCGTCGCCGCGAGCCGGCTGACCAGCATCTCCGGGTTCGCTCCGGCCACGTTCCACGCGATCGGCTCCCGCGTCGCGGCGCGGGAGCGGCGCTCGTACCAGCTCTGCGTCACCAACGTCCCGGGTCCGCAGGCGCCGCTGTACGCCGCCGGCGCGCGGATGCTCGAGACCTACCCGGTGCCGCCGCTGCTCGAGGGGCACCCGCTGGCGATCGGGGTGACGTCGTACGACGGGCACGTCTACTACGGCCTCACCGCCGACCGGGACCTGCTGCCGGACGCGGACCTGCTCGGGCCGTGCCTCCAGGAGGCGCTCGACGAGCTGGTCGACTCGGCCACCGGCGGGCGCACCCGCGCGCCGCGCGGCCGCCGCAAGCGCAAGACGGAGACCACGCAGTGAGGGTGTACCTGCCCACGACGCTCGCGCTGCTGGCCGAGCAGCACGCCGAGGGCGTCGTCGTGGTCCCCGAGGACGTCGTGGTCGCCGAGGACGACAGCGAGGACGCGGAGTACGCCGCGCTGATGACCGCCGCCGACGCCTCGACCGCCCTCCTCGGCGGTCCCGGGCGCCGCGTGGTGGTCGTCGCGGAGCTCGACCAGGAGCCGGCGCCGGGCGGGGCCGTCCCGCTCCGGCGGGTGGCCGCGGTGCACGCCGACGTCGCCGACCGGCCGGCCGGCGCCGACCCCGACGAGGACCTCGGATGGTTCGCCACCCAGGAGATCCCCGACCTCCTGCGGTGACCGCCGAGTCGGCGCCAGTGCAGGTCCGTAGTCCCTCGAGTCGGCGCCAGTGCAGGTCCGTAGTCCCTCGAGTCGGCGCCAGTGCAGGTCCGTGGCCCCTCGAGTCGGCGCCAGTGCAGGTCCGTGGCCCCTCGAGTCGGCGCCAGTGCAGGTCCGTGGCCCCTCGAGTCGGCGCCAGTGCAGGTCCGTAGCCCTCGAGTCGGCGCCAGTGCAGGTCCGTAGCCCTCGAGTCGGCGCCAGTGCAGGTGATGCGTCTGCATTCGCGCCGAGTCGGCGCTGTGTGCGTCTGCAGTCGCGCCGAGTCGGCGCTGTGTGCGTCTGCAGTCGCGCCGAGTCGGCGCTGTGTGCGTCTGCAGTCGCGCCGAGTCGGCGCTGTGTGCGTCTGCAGTAGCGCCGAGTCGGCGCTGTGTGCGCCTGCATTCGCGCCGAGTCGGCGCTGTGTGCGTCTGCATTCGCGCCGAGTCGGCACTGCGTGCGCCTGCAGTAGCGCCGAGTCGGCGCCTACCGATGCCGCTCGCTACGCTCGCAGCATGGATGCAGTGACGACCCCTCCGGCTCCCACCAACGAGCCGAACCTGACCTACGCGCCGGGCACCCCCGAACGGGAGGCCCTGCTCGTGGAGATCGAGAAGCTCGAGAAGAAGCAGAAGAACCTGCGCGGCTACGTCGGTGGCCGCTGGAAGGCCGGGGGCGGCGCCGAGATCCAGGTCGTGCAGCCGCACGACCACCACCACGTGCTGGGCACGCTGAAGAACTCCACGCAGGCCGACGCGCGCGCCGCGATCAAGGCCGCGGCCGACGCCGCGCCGGGCTGGCGCGACATGGCGTTCGACGACCGCGCCGCGGTCCTGCTCAAGGCTGCGGACCTGCTGGCCGGCCCGTGGCGCCAGCGCCTGAACGCCGCCACCGTGCTGGGCCAGTCGAAGACGCCGTTCCAGGCCGAGATCGACGCCGCCTGCGAGCTCATCGACTTCTGGCGCTACAACGTGCACTACGCGCGGGAGATCCTCGCCGACCAGCCGATCGCGAACAGCCCCGGCGTGTGGAACCGCACCGACCACCGCCCGCTGGAGGGCTTCGTCTACGCGATCACGCCGTTCAACTTCACCGCGATCGCCGGCAACCTGCCCACCGCCCCGGCGCTGATGGGCAACACCGTGATCTGGAAGCCCTCGCCCACCCAGCAGCTGGCCGCGTCGCTGACCATGGAGCTGCTCGAGGAGGCGGGGATGCCGCCGGGCGTGATCAACATGCTGCCCGGCGACGGGCTGGAGGTCTCCCAGGTCGCGCTCGCGCACCCGGACCTGGCCGGCATCCACTTCACCGGCTCGACCCCGACCTTCCAGCACCTGTGGCGCGAGGTCGGCAACAACATCGAGGGCTACCGCTCCTACCCGCGGATCGTCGGCGAGACCGGCGGCAAGGACTTCATCGTCGCCCACCCCTCGGCCGACCCCGACGTGCTGCGGACGGCGATGATCCGCGGCGCGTTCGAGTTCCAGGGCCAGAAGTGCTCCGCCGCCTCGCGCGCCTACGTCGCCCGCTCGGTGTGGAACAGGATGAAGGACTCGCTGATCTCCGAGGTCGAGTCGATCACCGTCGGCGACCCCACCGACTTCTCCAACTTCATGGGCGCGGTCATCGACGACCGCGCGTTCGCCAAGCACAAGAAGGCGATCGAGCGGGCCAAGCGGTCGCGCAAGCTCGACATCCTGGTCGGCGGCACCCTCGACGACTCGGTCGGCTGGTTCGTGAGCCCGACCGTCGTCGAGGGCGGCGACCCCACCGACGAGATGTTCACGACCGAGTACTTCGGCCCGATCCTCGCCGTCCACGTCTACGACGACGGCGACTTCGAGAAGGTCGTGCACGCGATGGAGTCGATCGCGCCGTACGCCCTGACCGGCTCGATCATCGCCCAGGACCGCCGCGCGATCGCGTGGGCCCAGGAGACGCTGCGGTTCGCCGCCGGCAACTTCTACATCAACGACAAGCCCACCGGCGCCGTCGTGGGCCAGCAGCCGTTCGGCGGCGGCCGCGCGTCCGGCACCAACGACAAGGCCGGCGCCGCGGTGAACCTGCTGCGCTGGACCTCGCCGCGCTCGATCAAGGAGACGTTCGTCCCGCCGACCGACTACCGGTACCCGTACCTCGGCTGAGCCGGCGCACCGTCACCTCGAACGACGAGGCCCCCGCCGCTGGTGCGGCGGGGGCCTCGCTGCTCGAGCGCTCGGATCAGCTGGGCGGCAGGCAGATGTGCTGGGCCTGGCCGGTGCCGTTGACGTCGACGGACACGTCGAGGCAGGCGGACGGGGCGGCCGAGGCGGGGGCGACGGCCAGCAGGGACACGCCGGTGGCCAGGGCCACCGCGGCGAGGACTCGCTTCATGCTTCCTCCTGATCATCGGGCGGGGACCCGTTCCCCACCCGTGCGAGTGGTCGAACGAGCGACCGTGAGCGCGGTCACGACACCGGCCCGGATCGACTGGTCTGGACCAGACCGGCCTTGACGGCGAGGCCAGAATAACGGGAATGGACGCCGTGCTGCTGCCCCTGCACCTGGGTGCACTGCACCCGGCCGAGAAGGTCCTGACCCTGGTCCTGGCCTTCGGCCCGTTCCTGCTCCTGGCGGTGGTGATCATGCTCCGTCGCCGCCAGGACGCGCGGGACTCCCCGGACGCTCCGGGCCCGGAGTCTCAGCGCGACAGGTAGTCGCGCCCGACGGTGTTCTCGGCCTCGAGGGCCTTGCGGAGCAGGTCCGCGATCAGGCCCTCGATCTTCCCGCCGACCAGCGGGATGTTGACCTTGATCCGTACGTCGACGGTCTCGGTCGTCCGCCCGCCGGACTCGCTGAGCCGGATGGTGCCGACCATGTCGCCCGGCTTGCCGGGGATGCTCACGTGCAGCTCCGCGGAGTCCGGCGACGACCACTCCTCGCGCTGCACGATGTCGATCTCGTCGCCGACGAACTTCCTGGCGAACGACGGGATCCCCTTCGCGTGCTGGACCTGCTCGACGGTCACGGTGGTGACGTCGCCGAGGTCGACCCGCACGGTGGCCCGGAGCACCCGCTGGTACTCGCACACGGACTCGCGGAAGTGCGCGTCGGTGAGCATCGCCGCGACGTCGGCCAGCGGGGCGTCGTACACCAGGTCGTGCTTGAGCGTGGTCGCCATCAGCGGTCACCCGCCAGCCAGGCGACGCCGACCCCGTGCTCGGCGTCCATGCCGGTCGCGACCTGCTCGGCCATCAGCTTCTCGAGCTTGCCGCCGATGAGCGGGACCTTCACCTTCAGCTCGAGCTCGACGATCTCGATCGTCGCCGAGCCCTCCGCCCGGAGCGTGATGGTGCCGGTGGCGTGCGACGGCTTGCCGGGCGTGTCGATGTGCAGCGTGCCGCCGGTCGTGTCCTCCCACTCCTCGCGCTGGATCGCGCGGGTGGAGTCGCCGGCGAACGTGCGCGCGAACGACGGCAGGTCGTCGGTCTTCTGCAGCTGGTCGATGGTCAGCGAGTACCCGTTGCCGTCGCGCTCGAGGTGCACCTCGGCGGAGATGACGTCCTGGGCGGCGCACGACGCCTCCCGGAAGGCGGGGTCGGCCAGCATCTCGAAGACGTCGGCCGGGGAGGCGTCGTACCTCAGCTCGTGTCGGAACTTCATAACGGCCATAGTGTCAGTCCCGTGACCCCGGAAGACGCCTCCGAGACGTTCGTCTCCTTCGGTGAGCAGGGCGCGCAGCTCACCTACGGCTCCTACCTGCGCCTGCCGCAGCTGCTGGACTCCCAGCACCTCGAGTCCGACCCGCCCGCGCACGACGAGCTGCTGTTCATCACCATCCACCAGGTCTACGAGCTGTGGTTCAAGCAGCTCCTCCACGAGGTGACCTCGGCCCGCGACGCGATGCTCGGCGGCGTCGACGGCGGGCGGCTGTGGTGGGCGCAGCACCTGCTGACTCGGGTGCACGTGATCGAGCGGGTGCTCGTGCAGCAGATCGACGTGCTGGAGACGATGACGCCGCAGGACTTCCTGGAGTTCCGGCAGCGGCTGGCGCCGGCCAGCGGCTTCCAGTCGGTGCAGTACCGCGAGCTGGAGTTCCTGTCCGGCGCGAAGGACCGCAAGTACCTCGACCGGTTCAAGGGCATCACCGCGGACGAGCGGGAGCGCCTCGACGCCCGGCTCGCCGAGCCCACGCTGTGGGACGGGTTCCTCGCCGTGCTCCGCTCGGCCGGGCTGCCCGCCGGCACCGACGAGGAGGTGTCCGCCTCGATGCGCACGGTCGCCCACGACCGGGACCGGTACGCCGTCGTGTGGGCGCTCGGCGAGGCCCTGCTCCAGCACGACGAGCTCGCCGCCAGCTGGCGCGCGCGGCACGTGGTGATGGTCGAGCGGATGATCGGCGCCAAGTCCGGCACCGGCGGCTCGAGCGGCTCGACGTACCTCCGCTCCCGGCTGCCCGTGCAGTACTACCCGCTCCTCTGGGACCTGCGCAGCGCACTCTGATGCGGCATGCCGGACCCCGACTGGTGGGTAACCGCGGGGGAGTCCTACTGTCGGATCGTGTCAACGACGACGCGTGAGCAGGGCCTGTCCGCCATCCTGTCCGGTGCCATCGAGCTGGCCCGCAGCAAGAAGGGCTCCGGGGGGCCGCCGCACGACTCCGTGGACACCCTGATCCGGGCGTACTACCGGCACGTCGCGATCGAGGACATCGCCGAGCGCAGCGACGTCGACCTGTACGGCGCGTTCGCGTCGCACTACCGGCTCGCGGCGAGTCGGCCGCAGGGCACCGCCCGGGTGCGGGTGTTCACGCCGACCACGGCGGAGAACGGCTGGTCGGCCGACGGCCACGCGGTGGTCGAGGTCGTGGTCGACGACATGCCGTTCCTCGTCGACTCGCTGACCATGGAGCTGTCGCGCCAGCTGCGCGACGTGCACCTGGTGATCCACCCGCTCCTCGACGTCACCCGCGACATCACCGGTGGCCTCCAGGAGGTGCGGCCGGTCGCGGAGGGCGAGGACGTCCCCAACGACACCCACGACGGCATGGACGCGGTGGTCCGCGAGTCCTGGATGCACGTCGAGATCGACCGCCTGCCCGAGGGCGAGGACGTCGCCGCGATCGAGGAGGCCGTGCAGCGCGTGCTGCGCGACGTCCGCGAGTCCGTCGAGGACTGGTCGAAGATGCACGCGCAGGTCGCCGACATCGTGCACGAGCTCTCCACCGAGCCGCCGGAGGGCGTCGACACCGACGAGGTGCACCGCGCCCGCGACCTGCTCCAGTGGCTGGCCGAGGACCACTTCACGTTCCTGGGCTACCGGGAGTACCACCTCGAGCGGCACGACGACGGCGAGTACCTCAAGGCGGTGCCCGGCACCGGGCTCGGCATCCTGCGCGCCGACCCCGACATGGCGTCCTCCGCCGGCAGGCTCCCCGACGCGGCCGCCGCGAAGGCGCGCGAGAAGACGGTCCTGGTGCTCACCAAGGCGAACTCGCGCTCGACCGTGCACCGCCCGGCGTACCTCGACTACGTCGGCGTCAAGAAGTTCGAGAACGGCGAGGTGGTCGGTGAGCGCCGCTTCCTCGGCCTGTACTCCAGCGCCGCGTACACCGAGTCGCTGACCCGGATCCCGCTGCTGCGCGACCGTGCCGAGGAGGTGCTGCGGCGGATCGGGTTCCAGCCGTTCAGCCACGACGGCAAGGCCCTGATGGACACGCTGGAGACGTATCCGCGCGACGAGCTGTTCCACACGACCGTCGACGAGCTCGCGCCGATGGCCGAGCAGGCCATGCACGCCCGGGAGCGCCGCCAGCTGCGGCTGTTCATCCGCCGCGACACCTACGGCCGCTACGTGTCGGTGCTCGTCTACCTGCCCCGCGACCGCTACAACACCACGGTCCGCGAGAAGTTCTCCCAGATCCTCAAGGACCGGCTGGGCGGCGAGAGCGTCGAGTTCACGGTCCGGCTCACCGAGTCCACCACGGCCCGCGTGCACTTCGTGGTGCACCCGCCGAAGGGCTCGACGATCCTGGAGGTCGACGCCGCCGACCTCGAGCGGCGGATGGCCGAGGCCTCCCGCTCGTGGCGCGACGACTTCACGATCGCGGTGCTGGGGGAGTACGGCGAGGAGGTCGGCGCCCGGCTCGCGCGCCGGTACGTCGACTCGTTCCCGGAGGCCTACAAGGAGGACTTCGCGCCGCGGGTCGCCGCCGCCGACCTGGGCCGGCTCGAGGCCCTCGAGGTCGGCGCGGACGGCAGCGCCCTCGACCTGTCGATGTACGAGGACCTGGACGCCGGGCGCGGCGAGGCGCGGCTGAAGGTCTACCGGATCGGCTCGCCGCTGTCGTTGTCGGAGATCCTCCCGATGCTGTCGTCGATGGGGGTCGAGGTCGTCGACGAGCGGCCCTACGAGCTCGACGGGCTCGAGCGTCCGACGTACATCTACGAGTTCGGGCTGCGGTACGGGCGCGCGCTGCCGGACAACTCCCGCGAGCTGTTCCAGGACGCGATCCGGGCGATCTGGGACGGCAGCAACGAGATCGACGGCTTCAACGCGCTGGTCCTGGGGGCCGGGCTGACCTGGCGGCAGGCGACGGTGCTGCGCGCGTACGCCAAGTACATGAAGCAGGGGAACTCGCCGTTCGCGCTGGACTACATCGAGGAGGCCCTGCGCAACAACGTCGACATCACCCGGCTGCTGGTGCTGCTGTTCGAGATCCGGTTCGACCCGAAGGCCGACCTGGCCCGCGCGGAGATGGTCGAGCAGCGGATCGGGCGGGCGCTGGACGACGTCGCGAGCCTCGACCACGACCGCATCCTGCGGTCGTACCTCACCCACATCCGGGCGACCCTGCGCACGAACTACTACCAGCCGGCGGCGGACGGCGCGGCCAAGCCGTACATGTCCTTCAAGCTCGAGCCGTCCGCGATCCCGGACCTGCCCGAGCCGCGGCCCAAGTACGAGATCTTCGTGTACTCGCCGCGCGTCGAGGGCGTGCACCTGCGCTTCGGCGCGGTCGCCCGCGGTGGCCTGCGCTGGTCCGACCGCCGCGACGACTTCCGGACCGAGGTGCTCGGCCTGGTCAAGGCCCAGATGGTGAAGAACACCGTGATCGTGCCGGTCGGGGCGAAGGGCGGGTTCTTCGCCAAGCAGCTGCCCGACGCCGCCGACCGGGAGGCCTGGATGGCCGAGGGCATCGCGTCGTACAAGACCTTCATCTCCGGCCTGCTCGACATCACCGACAACCTCGTCGACGGCGAGACCGTGCCGCCGCGCGACGTGGTGCGCCACGACGGCGACGACACCTACCTGGTGGTCGCCGCGGACAAGGGCACCGCGACGTTCTCCGACATCGCCAACGGCGTCGCGAAGGACTACGGCTTCTGGCTCGGCGACGCCTTCGCCAGCGGTGGCTCGGTCGGCTACGACCACAAGGCGATGGGCATCACCGCGCGGGGCGCCTGGGTGTCGGTGCGGCGGCACTTCCGCGAGCGCGGCATCGACTGCCAGACCGAGGACTTCACCGCGGTCGGCATCGGTGACATGTCCGGGGACGTGTTCGGCAACGGGATGCTCTGCTCCGAGCACATCAAGCTGGTCGCGGCGTTCGACCACCGCGACATCTTCCTCGACCCCGATCCCGACCCCGCGGCGTCGTACGCCGAGCGCAAGCGGCTCTTCGAGCTGCCGCGGTCGAGCTGGCAGGACTACGACCGCACGGTGATCTCCGAGGGCGGCGGGGTCTACCCACGCTCGCTGAAGAAGGTCCCGCTCAACGACGCGGTGCGCCGGTCCCTCGGCATCGACGCGTCGGTCGAGACGATGACGCCGGCCGAGCTGATGCGGGCGATCCTGCTGGCACCGGTCGACCTGCTCTGGAACGGCGGCATCGGCACCTACGTGAAGTCCGCGGAGGAGACGCACGCCGACGCCGGTGACAAGGCGAACGACGCGATCCGCGTCGACGGCCGCGAGCTGCGCGCCCAGGCGGTCGGGGAGGGCGGCAACCTCGGGCTCACCCAGCGCGGCCGGATCGAGTACGCACTCCAGGGCGCATCCGGGGGAGGCGGCCGGATCAACACGGACTTCATCGACAACTCCGCCGGCGTGGACACCTCCGACCACGAGGTGAACCTGAAGATCCTGCTGGACCGGGTCGTCAAGGACGGCGACCTCACCGAGAAGCAGCGCAACCGCCTGCTCGCGGAGATGACCGACGAGGTCGCCGAGCTGGTGCTGCACGACAACTACGAGCAGAACCTCGCGCTGGCGAACGCCGTCGCGCACGCGCCATCCCTGCTGCACGTCCACGAGGAGTGGATGCGCAAGCTCGAGGGCGACGGGGTGCTCAACCGGGAGCTCGAGGGCCTGCCCAGCCGCAAGGAGGTGCGCCGCCGGCTCGACCAGGGCGAGGGGCTCACCGCGCCCGAGCTGGCCGTGCTGATGTCGTGGACCAAGATCGTGCTGGCCGACGAGCTGCTCGAGTCCGAGGTCCCGGACGACCACTACTTCGACCAGGACCTGCGGTCCTACTTCCCGCACCCGGTCCGGGACGGCTTCGAGCAGCAGATCCACGACCACCCGCTGCGCCGCGAGATCATCGTGACCCAGGTGGTCAACGACCTCGTGAACGGCGCGGGCATGACGTTCTGGCCCCGGCTCGCCGGCGAGACCGGCGCCACCGCCGACGAGCTCGCGCGGGCGAACTTCGTCGCCCGGGAGATCTTCGGGTCCCTGCCGATGCGCCGGGAGCTGATGTCGTTCGACAACAACCTGGACGCCGCGGTCCAGACCCGGATGCGGCTCGAGATGCGCACGCTCGTCGAGCGGGCCTCGCGCTGGCTGGTCAACAACCGCCGGCCCCCGGTGGACAGCCAGGGCACCGTCGACCAGTTCGCCGGCCCGGTGCAGCGCGCGATGGCCGAGCTGCCCGACCTGATGACCGGCCGCGAGCTGGCGGCGTACGTCGAGCGCCGCGACCGCCTGGTGGGCGAGGGGGTGCCCGAGGACCTGGCGTCGAAGGTCGCCGTGCTTCCTCCTGCCTACACGCTGCTCAACATCGTGGAGATCGCGCTGCGCGAGGACCTCGACCCCGCGGACGTCGCGCGCGTGCACTTCGCGCTGGGCGAGCGGCTCGGGCTGCCCGCCCTGGTGCAGCGGATCCTCGCGCTGCCGCGCGACGACCGGTGGCAGACGATGGCGCGGGCAGCGCTGCGCGACGACCTGAACGCCGTGCACGCCCAGCTGACCGCGCAGGCGCTCGCGACGACCTCGGCCGACGACCCCGCGCCGGTCCGGGTCGCCGCCTGGGAGGACCAGAACGCCGTGGTCGTCCCGCGGGCGGCGGACACGCTGCAGGAGATCTGCGTCGACGAGCACGCCGACCTGGCGCGACTGTCGGTCGGGCTCCGGGTCGTGCGAGGGTTGCTCACGTGAGCGACCTGACCCGGGCCGGAGTGGCCGAGACCGCCCGCCTCGTCGCCGATGGGGAGGTCAGCGCGCGCGGCGTGGTCGAGCAGGCGCTGGGCCGGATCGACGAGCGCGACCGCGAGCTCAACGCGTTCACGGCGGTGCTGGTCGACGCGGCGATCGCCGAGGCCGACGACCGCGACGCCGCGCTGGCGAGAGGTGGCCCGGTCGGCCCGCTGCACGGCGTGCCGATCGCGATCAAGGACGAGATCGACGTCGCCGGCACCGTCACGACGTTCGGCGGCCTGGGCAACTCCTCGCCGATGGCCGAGGACGCCGAGGTGGTGCGCCGGCTGCGGGCCGCGGGAGCGGTGATCGTCGGCAAGACGACGATGCCGGAGTTCGGCGCGTTCCCGTTCACCGAGTCCGTCGCGCGCGGCATCACGCGCAACCCGTGGAACCCCGCCCACACCCCCGGCGGCTCCAGCGGCGGTACGGCGGTCGCCGTCTCCGCGGGCATGGTGCCGGCCGGCCTCGGCGGTGACGGCGGCGGCTCCATCCGGATCCCCAGCGCGAGCTGCGGGCTGTTCGGGCTCAAGCCCCAGCGCGGCCGGGTCACCACCGCGCCCCAACCGCACCTGTGGTGGGCGCTCGGCACCGCCGGGCCACTGACCCGCAGCGTGCTCGACAGCGCCCTCGTCTACGACGTCGTCCGCGGCAACGTCGAGGGCGACCTCTTCACCGCCGGCGGCGGCGAGCCGTTCGTCGACGCCGTCGGCCGCGAGCCGGGCCGGCTCCGGGTCGGCTGGACCACGAAGCCCGTGACCCTCGGCGTCCGCCCGGACCCGGTCCACGTGCAGGCGGTGCGCGACACCGCCGCGCTGCTGTCCGACCTCGGCCACGACGTGCGCGAGGTCGACCCGCGCTACCCCGACCCGACCGCGGCGTTCGTGCCGCAGTTCCTCGGGGGCATCCGGGCCGAGGCGGAGCTCGTCGAGCACTACGACCGGCTCGAGCGGCGGACCCGCGAGACCTGCCGGCTCGGCTCCTGGGTCACCCCGCGGGTCCTCGACTTCGCGCTCGCGCAGACCGAGAAGGTGTCGGAGAAGGCGAACCGCGTCTTCCAGGACGTCGACGTGCTGCTCACCCCGACGATCGCGCACCGGCCGCCGAAGGTCGGCCGGCTCGACGGCGTGGGGACGGTGACGGCCTCGCTGCGCTCGATGCCGTCGATCGCGTACGCCGCGCTGTGGAACGTCGCGGGCAACCCCGCCGCGTCCGTCCCCTGCGGCACCGGTGCGGACGGGCTGCCGGTCGCGGTCCAGCTGGTCGGCCGCACCGACGACGAGGCGACGCTGTTCTCGCTCTCCGCCCAGCTGGAGCGGGCCCGCCCGTGGCCGCTCCTCGCGCGCGACGCGTGACGCTGGCCGGGCGCACCGTCCTGGTGACGGGCGCGTCGTCCGGCATCGGCGAGGCGACCGCCCGCGCCGTCGCCGCGGAGGGCGCGACCGTGCTGCTCGTCGCGCGCCGCGCGGACGAGCTGGACCGGGTCCGCTCGTCGATCGAGGCAGCGGGCGGCCGCGCGGCGGCGTACCCGTGCGACCTCACGGACCTCGACGCCGTCGACGCGCTCGTCGCGGCGATCCTCGCCGAGCACGGTGCGGTCGACGTGCTCGTCAACAACGCGGGCCGGTCGATCCGCCGGTCGCTGGAGCTCAGCTACGACCGCTTCCACGACGTCGAGCGCACGATGGCGGTGAACTTCTTCGCCCCGGTCCGGCTGACGCTCGGCCTGCTGCCGGCGATGCGGGCCCAGCGGTACGGCCACGTGGTCAACATCGTCACCTGGGGCGTCCAGATGCGCGCCCCGAAGTTCACCGCCTACATCGCCTCCAAGTCGGCGCTGGACTCCTGGAGTCGCAGCGCCGCGCGGGAGACCTACGGCGACAACGTCCGGTTCACCAACATGCGCTTCGCGCTGGTGCGCACCGCGATGTCCGCGCCCACGGAGGCGTACGCCGGGCGCGGCGCCACCCCCGAGCAAGCCGCCGCCCGTGTCCTGCGCGCCATCGAGCGCCGGCCCCCGCACGTGAACACGGTCGCCGGCAACGTCGGCGAGCTCCTCAACCTGGTCGCCCCGCGGCTGGCGGACTGGCTGTTCCACCGGTTCGACAAGATGTTCCCGGACTCGAAGGCGGCTAGCGGGCCATCCACAGGGCGGCCGTGACGCCGACGAGCACGATCAGCGCGCGCAGCACGCCGGGGTTCAGCCGGCGCCCCACCCGGGCTCCGGCGTACCCGCCCACGATCGAGCCGAGCGCGAGCAGCCCGACCGCCGTCCAGTCCAGGTCCGCGACGACGACGAAGATCAGGCTGGCGACCAGGTTGCTCGCCAGGATCGCCAACGTCTTGAGCGCGTTGACCACCCGGAACTCCAGGTTCGAGCCGAACCCGAGGACCGCGACCATCATGACGCCGGAGCCGGCGCCGAAGTAGCCGCCGTACACCCCCACGAGCGTGGAGAAGAACGTCGTGGCGCGGGAGAGCCGCACGTGCCGGGTCGGGGCGTCGCCGTGCGTGCGGCGCAGCCGGCGGCTGATCCGTGGCTGGGCGCCGACCAGCAGGCAGGTCCCGAGGATCAGCCACGGCACGACCGCCTCGAACACCCCGGCGGGCAGCGCGAGCAGCAGCGTGGCGCCGAGGACGGCGCCCGCGGCGCAGGTCGCGATCACGGTGGCCGTCACGGCCGGGTGCTCACGCAGCTCCGCCCGGTAGCCGAACGAGCCGGTCAGTCCGGCGGGCATCATCCCGACGGTGTTCGAGGCGTTGGCGACGACCGGGGGCAGCCCGAGCGCGACGAGCACCGGGAAGCTCAGCAGCGACGCGACGCCGACCGTCGACGTCATCACCCCGGCCACGAGGCCCGTGCCGACGATCGTCAGCTCCTCGAGACCGCTCATCACTTCACCCTAGGCGGGGTAAGGGACGGTGATGGGATCCGAGTGGGTGGCGATCATCGCCCTCGTCGCACTGTTCGTCGTCGGCACCGTGCTGCCGATCAACATGGGGGCGCTGGCGTACGTCGCGGCCTGGCTGGTCGGCATGTACGCGCTCGGCCTCGACGAGAAGGAGATCCTCACCGGGGTCAGCGGCGACCTGATCCTGACCCTGATCGGCGTGACCTACCTGTTCGCGATCGCGCGCCAGAACGGCACGGTCGACCTGATCGTGCACAGCGCCGTCCGCGCCGTCGGCGGCCGGGTCGCGATGATCCCGTGGGTGATGTTCGCGGTCACGGGCGTGCTCACCGCGATCGGCGCGGTCAGCCCGGCCGCGTGCGCGATCATCGGGCCGATCGCCCTCGGCTTCGCCGGGCGGCACGCCATCAGCCCGCTGATGATGGGCATGATGGTCGTGCACGGCGCCCAGGCCGGCGGATTCTCGCCGATCAGCATCTACGGCACGATCACGAACTCCGTGATGGCGGAGAACGGCCTGCCCGACAGCGAGGTGACGATCTTCCTAGCCAGCCTGGTCGTGAACCTGCTGCTCGCGGTCGTCCTCTTCCTCGTGCTCGGCGGGCGCACGCTCATGTCGCGGCGGATCGACCCGGCGGACGCCGCGCCCGAGGACGCCGCGGGCGGCGTACCCCTGGCCCAGTGGCTCACGCTGGCGGCGTTCGTCCTGGTCGCCGTCGTCGCGCTGGCCTTCGACAAGAACATCGGCTTCGCCGCGATCACCGCGGCCGTCCTGCTGTCGATGCTCGCGCCGAACGCCTACCGGGACACCGTCAAGGACATCGCGTGGCCGACGGTGCTCCTGGTCGCGGGCGTCAGCACCTATGCCGCGATCCTCGAGGCCGCCGGCTCGCCCGAGTTCGTCGGCAGCTGGGCCGCCGGCCTCAGCACGGTGGTGGTCGGCGCGCTGGTGCTCTGTTACGTCGGCGGCGTAGTGTCGGCGTTCGCCTCGTCCACCGCCCTGCTGCCGGTCATCATCCCGATCGCGCTGCCCCTGATCGCCGACGGCGGGATCAGCGCCGGCCTCTTCGTCGCGGCGCTCGCGGTGTCGTCCACCATCGTCGACGTGAGCCCGTTCTCGACCAACGGCGCGCTCATGCTCGCCAACAAGCCCGAGTCGATCGGCGAGCACGTCTACTACCGGCAGATCCTGACCTACAGCGTGCTCGTCGTGCTGATCGGTCCGCTGCTGGTCTGGGCGGGCCTGGTCCTGCCCGGGTGGTGAGCCGCTCTCAGAGCACGAGGCCGCGACGCTCCGTTCGACAGCGGCTGCTGAGCCAGACTGCTCGGGCATGGCAGGACCGCTAGACCGCGTCGAGGTCAGGCGCGCCGGAATCGGGCAGACGAACGGGCGCGCGGCGGTCTCATCGCGGGGGCGGGCACGCTGCTGGCCCCGCCGGCCGTGGTCGGCGGGGTGGGGGTCAGTTGATATGTCGCTGGCCGTGGGGGTCGGTCCACACGAACCCGGTGCCGGGAACACGCATTCGGGGTGGCGGGGGTGTTCATGACACCTACTCAAGCACTGCCCACCGACATCGCCTCTGGCGAGAATCCCCTGTGTCCACAGGGGTTCTGAGCATCGTGGGTTTCAGGGTCGTGTGCCTGAGACCGCGCTATAGCGCGGTCTCAGGCACACGACCCGAAAGCCGCGGCCAGCGAGCCGGGAGCCGGCCGCAACCACCCACCCGCCGTCCCCGCTTCGCTGCCTGTCGGTCGCAACACCAACCAACCCGCAGGCCGCCGGCAGTCAGTCGGCTTCCGGGGTCTCGACGAGCTCGACCAACGGTGCCCCGCCGCTTCCGGGGTCTCGACGAGCTCGACCAACGGCTGCCGCGGCGATCAGCTCGCCTTCCGGGCCGCCGCCTTCTTCGTGGTCTTCTTGGCGGCCGACTTCTTCGCCGCCGACTTCTTGGCCGCGGTCTTCTTCGCGGGAGCCTTCTTGGCCGCGGACTTCTTGGCAGCGGTCTTCTTCGCCGGCTTCTCGTCGTCCGCCGAGTCGTCCGCCGAGTCGTCCGCCGACTCACCCCGCGCGGTCTTGGCCGCGTCGACCGAGCGCTGCAGGGCGGCCAGCAGGTCCACGACCTCGCCGGAGGACTTCGTGGAGGTGGGAGTGCGCTTGACCTCGCCGCCCTCGACCTTGGCCTTGACCAGCGCCTCGACGGCCTCGGCGTAGTCGTCCTCGAACTCGTTCGGGTCGAAGTCGCCGGCGAGGGTCTCGACGAGCATGTGCGCCATCTTGACCTCCTGCGGCTTCACGTCGCCGGCCTCGACGGAGAAGTCCGGCGTGCGGACCTCGTCGGGCCACATCATCGTCTGGAGCACGATCACGTCGTCGCGCACCCGCAGCACCGCCACGGTCGTGCGCTGCCGCAGGGCGACCGTGACCACGGCCATCCGGTCGGCGTCCAGCAGCGCCTGGCGCAGCAGCGCGTAGGGCTTGGCGCCGCTCTTCTCGGGCTCGAGGTAGTACGACTTCTCGAACAGCATCGGGTCGATCTGCTCCGACGGCACGAACTTCTCGACCGCGATCTCGCGCGAGGACGTGGACGGCAGCTCGGCCAGGTCCTCGTCGGTGAGGATGACCATCTCGCCGTCCTCGGTCTCGTAGCCCTTGGCGATGTCGGCGTACGCGACCTCCTCGCCGTCGAGCGAGCAGATCCGCTGGTACTTGATCCGCCCGCCGTCCTTGGCGTGCACCTGCCGGAACGACACGTCGTGCGACTCCGTGGCGGCATACAGCTTCACGGGCACGCTGACCAGCCCGAACGAGACCGCGCCCTTCCAGATCGCACGCATACACATCCTCCTCGATGTCCCGGTGCCCAGTGTGACTCATGTGAATGCCAGGAGTCATCGGTCGGGCAGGATGGCCCGCATGCGCCCGATGCTCGCCACCCACGGCCGGACCGTCCCGGTGGGCGACGCCTGGGCGCACGAGGTCAAGTGGGACGGCGTCCGCGCGCTGACCGAGGTCCGCGACGGCACGCTGCGGATGACCAGCCGCAACGAGAACGCCATCACCATCGCCTGGCCCGAGCTCTCGACCAGCCCGTACGGCGACCGCGACCTCCTCGTCGACGGCGAGATCATCGCGCTCAACGACCGCGGCGTCCCCGACTTCCGCACCCTCCAGGAGCGGATGCACGTGCGCAAGGCACCCACCGCCGAGCGCCTGGCCGAGCGGGTGCCGGCGATCTACATGGTCTTCGACCTGCTCCGCCTCGACGGCCGCGACCTCGCCCAGGAGCCCCTCGAGAAGCGCCGCGCGGCCCTCGCCGACCTCGAGATCGACGGCACCTGGCAGGTCCCGCCGGCGTACGACGACGGAGCGATGCTCTTCGACGCCACCCTCCAGCAGGGTCTGGAGGGGGTGGTCAGCAAGCGGCGCACCTCGACGTACCGCTTCGGCGAGCGCAGCCCGCACTGGCTCAAGCTCGCCCACCGGCACCGGCTGTCGTACGTCGTCGGCGGCTGGCGCCCACAGGAGGGCACCGCCGACCGGCTCGCGTCGCTCCTCGTGGGGGAGGTGACGCCCGCGGGGCTCCTGTACCGGGGCCGGGTGGGCAGCGGCATCGGACCGAAGCAGGGCCGGGCGCTCGCCGAGCTGGTGGCGGGCCTCGGTCGCGCGGACAGCCCGTTCGCCGACGAGGTGCCCGCGATCGACGCCCGCGGCACGCGCTGGCTCGAGCCGGTGCTGGTCGTCGACATCGACACCCACGGCCGTGGGTACGAACGGCTACGCCAGCCCTCGTTCCAGGGGGTCCGCTCCGACCTCACCCCGGAGGACCTGTGAAGCGCCTTGTCCCCCTGCTGCTCGCCGTCAGCCTGCTCGCGCCCGCGCCGGCGCAGGCGGCGCCCCGCCACGTGCGCCTCGACGGCGTCGACGTCCGCCTCCGGGACGGCACCACCCAGGTCGTCACCGTCAACCACACGACCGGCTACCGCGCCCGGGTCACCTGGTGGGTGCTGCGCGACGGCCGCTGGCAGCAGCAGCTCCAGGCCGCCGACGGCCGGATCGGGTACGGCGGCCTCGTCGTCGGCCGGAAGCGGCACCAGGGCACCGGCACCACGCCCCTGGGCAGCTACGACCTGCTCTCGGCGTTCGGCATGCACCGCCAGGACCCGAAGTGGGACCTGGCCTACCGCAAGGTCCGCCGGGGCGACTACTGGGTGCAGGACAACGGCAGCCGCTACTACAACCGCTACCGCAACAAGAGCCAGGGCGGGTTCCGCTGGCGGCTCCCGGCGAGCGACCCGAACTCCTCCGAGCGGCTGCTCGACTACCGCAGTCAGTACGAGTGGTCGATCGTCACCAGCTTCAACCGCGGGCAGGTCCGCCACCGCGGCGCCGGGATCTTCCTGCACGTCAACGGCTCCGGGGCCACGGCCGGCTGCGTGAGCGCGCCGCGCCGGTTCATCCGGGCGCTGATGTTCCGCCTCGACCCCGACCAGCGCCCCGTGATCGCGATCGGACGCTGAATGGCAGGGGAGAAGGACGAGGTCCGGGTCGACGTCGACGGCCGCACGCTCACGATCAGCAACCTGCACAAGGTGCTCTACCCGCGCACCGGGACGACCAAGGGCGAGGTGCTCAACTACTACGCGCAGGTCGCCCCGGTGCTGCTGCCGCACCTGAAGGACCGCTGCGTCACCCGGATCCGCTGGCCGCACGGCGTCCAGGACGGCAGCTTCTTCGAGAAGAACGTCCCGAACGGCACGCCGTCGTGGGTGCGCACCGCGAAGGTCCCGACCACCGGCTCCCGGGCGTCTCGCTCTGCCGGCTCCGGGGGAGGCGACACCCTGGTCTTCCCGATCGTCGACGACCTGGCCACGCTCACCTGGCTGGTCAACCTCGCCGCGCTGGAGCTGCACGTCCACCAGTGGACCGTGGACGGCAAGGACCGGCCCCGCGGTGCCGACCGCCTCGTCATCGACCTCGACCCCGGCGAGCCCGCCGGCCTGCACGAGTGCTGCCAGGTCGCGCTCCTGGTCCGCGAGAAGCTCGCCGAGCGGGACCTGGACGCCCGGCCGGTCACCAGCGGCTCCAAGGGCCTGCACCTGTACGCCGACCTGCCCGCGCGGCTGTCGCCCGACGAGTCGACGGCGCTGGCGAAGGAGGTCGCCGAGGAGCTCCAGGGTGAGCGGCCGCAGCTGGTCACCGCGACGATGACCAAGGCGAAGCGGTCCGGGAAGGTGTTCCTGGACTGGTCGCAGAACGCCGGCTCCAAGACGACGATCTCGCCGTACTCCCTGCGCGGACGCGATGTCCCGACGGTGGCCACCCCGGTGTCCTGGGCGGAGGTCGAGGCGGGGGCGGAGGACGCCCTCGAGCTCGACCAGTTCCGGTTCGAGGCGGTCCTCGAGCGCGTGCGCGAGCACGGCGACCTGTTCTCCTGAACCTGCGGGCTGTTACCGAACGGTGGAGAACCCTTGGACGACGTGTTGATCTGACGTGGAGACCCCGGGCCTAGCGTCAGTGACGTACCACCTGAAGCACCGGGGGGATGCTGATGACCACGACGACTGCTGCCACCACGGCCAGGAAGCTGCTGCTACCTGTGGGCAGTGTCGTCGGTGCCGGCGTGCTGGCCATGGTCCTCGGTGTCCCGTGGACGAGCGCCAGCGAGGGATCCTCCGGGATCCGGCTGCTGGCCGACGACAACCAGGGAGCGACGCTGACCATCAGCAAGATCGAGCCCGGGGCGTCGGTGTCTCGCAGCGTGACCATCCGCAACTCTGGCGGTCTCGCTTCGAAGCTCTTCTTCTCGGAGTCCGGAGATCCCTCGCCGTTCGCGGACGGGGAGCTCCACCTGGTCATCGACCAGGACGGCACCACGCTGTTCGACGGCGACTTCGCCGCGATGAGCGACCAGGCGCAGGATGTGGGAACGCTCGAACCGGGGGGCTCGAGCACCTTCACCTTCACCGTGTCGCTCCCGGACGACGCGCCGTTCGCCAACCAGGGCGAGCCGGCGACGGCGTCGTACACGTGGGTCAACTCCGAGCCCTGAGCATCAGAGTCTGACGGCGGGCACCGCGCCTCTGGGGGGAGCGCGGACGGTCGCCGGCAGACGGTCACCCGGACGGGCTCGTCCGGCGCTGTTGGGGGGAGCGCCGGACGGCCGTCCGGACCGGACACCGCTCGGAAAGACGACCACCCATGGAGATCACGACCTCCCCGCACCGCCCGGCGTCGACGCCGTGGGGGCGGCTCGTCGCGCTCGTCGTGATCCTCGGACCCGTCACCGTCCTCGTGCTGCTGCCGATCGGCCTCGGGCTCCAGCGCTACGTCATGACCGGCGACTCGATGGACGGCGAGCGCCCCGACGGCATCCCGCGCGGCTCCGTCGTGTTCGAGCGGCCGGTCCCCGTCGACGACCTCCGCGTGGGCGACGTGATCACCTACCGGCCGCCGGCGTCCGCGCACGTCGACGGCATGGTCACCCACCGGATCGTCGCGATCGACCACAGCGGCATCGTCACCCAGGGCGACGCCCTCGCCGAGCCCGACCCGTGGCGGCTCCAGCCGGACGGCAGTGTGGTCCCGCAGGTGGTCTTCAGCCTGCCGTGGGTCGGCTACGCCTACCTCGTGCTCGGCGATCCCGTCCTCTGGCTGCTGCTCCTCGGGGGCGCCGGCCTGCTCGCCGCGCTGCTGGCGGCCGGCACCGTGCGATCCCGGCGCCCCGCCGCGGTCCTGGTGGGAGCGGGCACGGGGGGGCAACGGTGAGCACTGTCCACGGGCCAGGGGTCGATCCCCCTATGCTCACTCCCATGGCGCAACGAGTTCTGGTCGTGGAGGACGAGGAGGACATCGCGTTCCCCCTGGTGCGCACGCTGGAGCGTGAAGGGTACGACGTCTCCTGGGTGGACAGCGGCCAGAAGGCCCTGGACACCCTGGCCACGTCACCCGAAGTGGTGATCCTCGACCTCGGGCTGCCCGACATCGACGGGCTCGAAGTCTGCCGTCGGGCCCGCGAGGCCGGCTTCGAGGGGGCGATCATGATCGTCACCGCCCGGGCCGGCGAGCTCGACCGCGTGGTCGGGCTCGACTACGGGGCCGACGACTACCTGGCCAAGCCGTTCGGGCTGGCCGAGCTCCAGGCGCGCGTGCGCGCCCTGTTGCGCCGTACCGCCTCCTCGGCCCAGGCCGGGTCCACGCCGCCCAACGGGCTGCGGATCGACGTGGACGCACGGCGCGTCTACGCCGGCACGGAGGAGGTCCCGCTCACCGGCAAGGAGTTCGAGGTGCTGAACATCCTGGCCGCCAACCGGGACAAGGTGGTCTCTCGCGGTCGGCTGATGGCCGACGTGTGGGACGAGAACTGGTACGGCTCGACCAAGACGCTGGACGTCACGATCGGCCGGTTGCGCCAGAAGCTCGAGAGCGTGGGTGTGACGGATCGGGTCGTGGCCGTTCGGGGCGTGGGATTCCGCCTCGAGGGCGGCACCCCCGATGCGTGAACGCCTGACCGCCGCCTTCGTCGTCCTCGCCGTCGTGCTGCTCTTCGGCGCGGGTCTGGTGCGGTCGTACGTGCTGCGCGACCTGGTCCGCGAGCAGGAGTCGTCGCACCTGCGGCAGGAGGCCGAGCTGATCGCCGCGATCATGCGCGACCGCGAGGCAGCCGGCGTCCGGGTCGACCAGGCGTTCCTCGACTCGCTCGTGGGGGTGGAGGCCCGGCTCGAGTACGACCCCGTCAAGGGCCGCACGCTGGTCGCGCACGGCGACGAGTACGCCGGCACCGACGACCCCACGGAGGACATGTCGGTCCGGGCCCGGACCGACGGCGCCTCCCTGATCCTCAGCCAGTCCGACCAGGTGATCCGCGACATCGTGGGCCGCGACACCGGCTCGATCGCGGCGCTGTTCCTGCTGATCGCGGTCGTGGCCGGCATCGTCGGCTTCGTGATCGCGTCGGCGCTGTCCTCGCCGTTCCAGCGGCTCGCCGTGGCCGCCGGCAACCTCGGCCGCGGCCGGTTCGACCTGGAGCTGCCGCGGACCCGCATCCCCGAGGCGCGGGCGATCTCCAACGCGCTGCGCACCAGCGCGCTGCAGCTCGAGGACCGCGTGCACCGCGAGCGGGACTTCGCCGAGCACGCCTCGCACGTCCTCAAGACGCCGCTCACCGGCCTCCGGCTCGAGCTCGAGGACCTCACCCTGCGCGACGACGTCCCCACGGACGTCAAGGAGGCCGCGGCCCGCAGCCTCGCGGCCGTCGACGAGGTGGGCGCGGTGGCCGGCGAGCTGGTCGAGCTGTCCCGCCGGGGCAGCCTCGTCGCCGGCGCCGAGCTGCCGCTCGTCGACCTCGCCACCCAGCTGGCCCAGCGGTGGGCGGACCGGCTCGGGGTCCGCAGCCGCACGCTCACCGCCGCCGCCGAGGGCAACCTGGCGATCACCTACACGCCGGGCCCCGTCGAGCACGTCACCGACCTGCTGCTCGCCGACGTGGTACGCCGCGCGTCGGGGGCGGTGCGCCTGGTCTTCTTCGGGGAGGAGGCCGGCCAGCTCCGCATCCGGATCGAGTCCGAGGGGCGGGCCCAGGAGCACCAGCACGACGGCGAGACGCTGGATCGGATCGCCCAGGCCAGGGCCGTCGTCGAGGCGCTGGGGGGACGGGTCACCGGCGAGCACCCCGCCGACGGCATCGAGGTCCTGCTCCCGCGCCGATGAGTCCGGCTGACGAGGCTGGGTAGGGTCCGGGGATGACCTCGCGGCCCGTGGAGACCTGGCTGACCGACATGGACGGCGTGCTCGTCCACGAGGAGGTGCCGATCCCGGGAGCCCACGAGTTCATCGAGGCCCTCAAGGCCTCCGGCCGGCAGTTCCTGGTGCTGACCAACAACTCGATCTTCACGCCGCGCGACCTGCGCGCCCGGCTGCTCGGCAGCGGCATCGACGTGCCCGAGGACGCGATCTGGACCTCGGCGCTGGCCACCGCCCAGTTCCTCGCCGAGCAGCGGCCCCACGGCACGGCGTACGTCGTCGGCGAAGCGGGCCTGAC
The DNA here is from genome assembly GCF_039526625.1 of Nocardioides aquiterrae. Lineage (NCBI taxonomy): Bacteria > Bacillati > Actinomycetota > Actinomycetes > Propionibacteriales > Nocardioidaceae > Nocardioides > Nocardioides aquiterrae. The sequence continues at coordinate 49,843 of NZ_BAAAJE010000008.1, read as the reverse complement.
CACGGCGCTGCACGACATCGGGTACGTCATGACCGACCGCGACCCCGACTACGTCGTGCTGGGGGAGACCCGCACGTACTCGTTCGAGGCGATCACCCGGGCGATCCGGCTGATCGCCGCGGGCGCCCGGTTCATCGCGACCAACCCGGACCCGAGCGGGCCCAGCCAGCACGGGATGCTGCCGGCCACCGGGTCGGTCGCGGCGCTGATCAGCACCGCGACCGGGCGCACGCCGTACTTCATCGGCAAGCCGAACCCGCTGATGATGCGCAGCGCGCTCAACCGGCTCGAGGCGCACTCCGAGACCACGGTGATGATCGGCGACCGGATGGACACCGACATCATCAGCGGCCTCGAGGCGGGGCTGCGCACCGTCCTGGTGACCACCGGATCGACCCGCCCGGAGCAGGTCGAGACGTTCCCCTACCGGCCGACCCGCGTGGTCGAGTCCATCGCGGACCTGGTTCCCGAAGTCGATGCTGGAAGCGCTCCCACCTCCGTAACCTGACGACGTGACCCGGCCCGCTGCCCTCGCGCTGTGGCGGGCCGCGCCGCTCCGGCTCGCGCGGACGCCGGGGTGGGGCGCGCTGGTGCTGGTGGCGGCCACCCTGCTCGTGGCGTCGGTGGTCGCGCCGACGATGTTCGTCGCGACGGCCCGCTCCGCGGCGCTCGCCGACGGGCTCGCCGCCGTCGCGGGTGGGCCGTACGGCGACGGGTCCGGCGACCTCCGGGTCACCTGGGACGGCGTGGTGGGCGACATCGACCCGCTGCTCGACCCGCTGGCCGCGCTCCCGGCGTACGGCGACCCGGTGGTGACCGCCCTCGGGGTCGGCCACAGCCAGGCCGACACCCCGGTCGCGGTCGCCAACGGCCGCTCCGCGCCGGCGGTGATGTGGTACCACGACGGCGCGCTGGCCGCCCTCGGCGCCGACGACGCCGAGGGCGTGTGGCTGCCCAGCGCGACCGCGGACGCGCTCGGCCTGCGCGTCGGTGACCCGCTGAGGATCGGGATGGAGCAGACCTTCCTCGGCACCAGCCGCACGCTCCGCGACACCGTGCTGGCCGGGACCTACGAGACCGCGCCGGGCTCGGCGCTGCCGACCCGGCTGGCGGGCCTGCCCGACGCGGACCGCTGGTTCCTCCCGCACGACCCGACCAACCCCGCGGTCGTCACGCCGATGGCCATCGTCAGCCGGCGACGTTCGACCGCCTCGCACCGAAGGTGCGCGAGAGCCCGCTGTACGTCGTCGACCTGCGGCTCGACCCGCACGTCACCCCGGACCAGGCGAGCGCCGCGGTCGCGGACCTGGCCGCGTACGGCGACGCGGCGTTCGACGGCGCCACGGGCATGTTCGACGAGCTCGCCGGCGCCAAGCCCGCGCCCGCCACGCTGGACGTGATCACCGGCCTCCCGACGATCGCCGGCGCGGCCGACGACACCGCGACCTCGGCGCGCGAGCAGGTGCGGCCGTACGCGCTCGCCGGGCAGGTGCTGGCGGCCCTGCTCCTCGTGGCCGCCTGGATGCTGCTCGGCCTGAGCCGGCGCCGGGAGCAGCTGCTCGCCAGCGGCCTCGGCCTGCGCCCGCTCGAGCTGACCCTGCTCGCCGCCCTCGAGGCGCTGCTCGTCTGTGCCGTCGCCGTCCCCGCCGGCCTGGCGCTGGCCCGGCTCGGCGTCGTCACGGCCGGCCCGCCGACGCCGGCCGACACCTCGGTCACGCGGGACCAGGTGGTGCGCGCGGCCACCGGGGCGGGCGCCGGGCTGCTGCTGGTCGCCCTCACCGCCGCGGCCTCCGCGCTGGCGACCGACCGCCTGGACCGGGTCTCCCGGTTGGGCCGCGGCCGGGTCGCCGTGCCGTGGGGGACCGCGCTCACCGTGGTCACGGCCGTCGTGGCGTTCTCGGTGCTCACCGTGGGCACCACCGACCGGGCCACCACCCCGCTGACCACCGCGTTCCCGTTCCTCGTGGCGGCGACCGTGGCGATGCTGGTGATCCGCGGGACCGCCTGGCTGCGCGCCCGCCGGGCCACCCGCGCGCGTCCCGGCACGCCCAGCTGGCTGGCCGCCCGGCGCACCGGCCCCGTCGTCCGCGAGGTCGTCGCCCTCGCCGCGGTCGTCGCGGTGGCGCTCGGGCTGTTCGCCTACACCCTCACCGTCCGGCGCGGCATCGACGAGGGCGTCGCGGACAAGACCGCCGCGCTGGCCGGGGTCGCCACGACCATCGAGGTCGCGGAGGACTTCCGGGCGCAGGGCGCCGACCGCGCCGTGCTGCCGCCGCTGGACGGCACCACGCTCGTGTGGCGCCGCAACGTGGGGCTCCCGCCCGGGGAGATCCAGGTCCCGCTGATGGCGATCGACCCCACGTCGTTCGCCGGGGTCGCCGACTGGGGCGGCTCCGGCGACCTCGACGCCGGCCGCGCGCTGGTGCCGCGGCTGACGACCAGGGCCAAGGGGCTCCCGGCGATCCTGGCCGGCGACACCCACCTGCGCGCCGGCGACACGACCGTCATCGACCTCGACAGCGTCTCCACCGTGCCGATGTTCGTGCTCGGCGTCGTCCCGGCGTTCCCGGGGTCGGAGACCGAGCCGGGCACCGTCACGGTGGTGCTGGACAGCCGGCGGCTGTTCAAGCTGGTGCCGCCCGACCTGGACCCCCGGCACAAGGGGGCGTCGATCGACAAGCCGGGCGCGCTCACCTCGCTCGTGTGGAGCCGCGAGCCCGCCAGCGACCTGCGCGGCCGGCTCGCCCGCGAGGACGTCGCCACGGACGGCGTGGTCGAGACCGCCGCGGCCGCGCGGATCGAGAACGGGCTGGTCGCCGCCACCTGGGCCGCCGGCTACGCGCTCGCCCTCGGGGCGGTCGTGCTCGCGCTCGCCCTCGCCGCGGGCCTGGTGCTCGCGCTGCGGCTCGCCGACCGCGACACCGTCTCCGACGTGCTGCTGGGCCGGATGGGCTACCGCTCCGGCGACCTGGCCCGGGCGCGCGCCTGGGAGCTGGGGTACGCCGTCGCGACGGCTGTCGTCGCGGCGGTGCTCGCCGCCGCGGTGCTCGTGCTCGCGCCCAGCAGCATCGACGCCGCCGCCGGCATCCCGCCGCTCACGCACCCGCGCCCCGAGGCCTCCGACCTGCTCTGGCTGCTGGGCGTGCTCGCCGGCCTGGTGCTGCCGGCCTGGCTCGCCGGCACGCTGCTCACCCGTCGCCGGCCCGCCGCGGAGGTGCTCCGTGCCGGTGAGTGACACCCGGGCCACCGTGTCGTGCGAGGACCTGGTCAAGGTCTTCCGCTCCGCGACGGGGGAGACCCACGCGCTGCGGGGGCTCGGGCTCGAGCTCGAACCCGGCGCGCTGACCGTGGTCGCCGGCCCGTCCGGCAGCGGCAAGAGCAGCCTGCTGACGCTGCTCGGCGCCCGCGACCGGCCCAGCGCCGGCCGGCTCACCGTGCTCGGCAGCGACGTGGGCGGCGCCTCGACCCGCGAGCTGCGCGGGCTGCGCCGGCGGCGGATCGGGTTCGTGCCGCAGCGCTCCTCGAGCGCGGTGTTCACGCACCTGTGCGCCGCCGACCAGCTCCGCCAGGTCGCGTCCTGGCGGGGCGCCGCCCGCCACGACCCGGACGCGGCGCTCGACGCGGTCGGGCTCGGTGACCGCGCCCGCCACCGCCCCGAGGCGCTCTCCGGCGGGGAGCAGCAACGCCTCGCGGTCGCGATGGCCCTGGTGGGCCGGCCCGCCCTGGTGGTGGCCGACGAGCCGACCGCCGAGCTCGACCACGCGAACGCCGACCGGGTCATGGACGCACTGCTCGCGGCCGCGGCCGCCGGCTCGACGGTCGTGATCAGCAGCCACGACGACCGGATCACGCACCGCGCCGACCGGCTGCTCCGGCTGCGGCACGGCGTGCTGTCGAGCGAGACCGCCGGCCGCCGTACCGCCGCCGCGGTCATCGACGCGACCGGGCGGCTCCAGCTCCCGCCCGAGGTGCTCGAGCTGTTCCCCGACCGCCGGGTGGTGGTCGACGCCGACGGCGACCAGGTGCGGCTGCGGCGACCGGAGGAGGACCGATGAGCGGGCTCCGGGTCGTCGAGGTCGGGCACGGGTACGGCGCGGGCGCCGGCCGCGTCGAGGTGCTGCACGACGTCAGCCTCGCCGCGGCGCCGGGGGAGCTCGTCGCCCTGGCCGGGCCGTCCGGGTCGGGCAAGAGCACCCTGTGCCACCTGGCCGCCGGGTTCGAGCGGCCCGATCGTGGCGAGGTGGCCGTGGACGGCGTCCCGACCGCCGGCGTCACCGACTGGGCCGTGGTGGCCGTCGTGCCGCAGCAGCACGGGCTGCTCGCCGGGCTCAGCGTCGAGGACAACGTGTGCCTGCCGGCGTACCGCGCCGGCGTCGACCCCACCGCGGCGTTCTCGGCGCTCGCCGAGGCCCTCGACCTGGACGCCTTCACCCGGCGCGGCGTCCGGGAGACCTCCCTGGGCGAGCAGCAGCGGACCGCGGTCGCGCGGGCGCTCGTGCTGAGTCCCCGGGTCGCCGTCCTCGACGAGCCGACCGGCCACCAGGACGACGACCACGTGACCCAGGTGGTCGCCGTCCTCGCGGCCGCCGCCCACGCCGGCTCCGCGGTCCTGGTGGCCACCCACGACCGGCGGGTCTGGGAGGTCGCCGACCGCGTCGTCCGCCTCGACGAGGGCCACGTGGTGCAGGGTCGACACCGGGCGTGACACCGGGCGTGACACCGGGCGCGACACCGGTGTAACTGTGTGATCTCCGTCCAACCGGGTCACGATTCCACGCGGGGGGTGTGGCCCAGGCCACGGGATCCGCGGTCCGGCGACTCGTGATCGCGTGAATTCCTCGGCTAGCGTCCCCGATCGCCCGGGCACGCCGAGTCCTGCCACCCGGGCGACCGAACCCGAGACATCAGCACAGGCAGGAGTGGGGGACCCACTTCCGCGGCCGCAGCACCTCCGGCGGCCGCTCGGGGTGAAGCCACCGACCGGTGGCCGGGCACCTTCTCGCCCGAACCCGACAGCTCACCTCACAGGCGTGGGAAGGAAGCATCCGCATGCCCACCCTGCACTCCCTGCGCTCCGGCGCGCTCCGCGTGCTCGCCAGCGGCGCCCTCGCCGTCGGCCTGCTCGCCACCGCACCGACCACCTCCGAGGCCCACGGCGCCACCGCCCACCACGCGGCCCACCACCAGAAGAAGGGCCACAAGCAGGCCCCGTCGGCGCCGTCCGCGCGCCGCGTCGGCAGCGCGATGAGCGTCGCGGTCCACCAGAAGGGCGACCCGTACCGCTACGGCGCCTCGGGCCCGAACGCGTTCGACTGCTCCGGCCTGACCTACTACGCCTTCCGCAAGGCGGGGTTCAAGCACATCCCGCGCACCTCGTCCGCGCAGGCGCACTTCGCCAAGCACATCAAGCGCAGCAACATGAAGCGCGGCGACCTGATCTTCTTCTACGACGGCGGCGGCGTGTACCACGTCGGCGTGTACGCCGGCTTCAGCCACGGGCACCGCTGGGTGCTGCACGCGCCGTACTCCGGCACCCGGGTGCGCACCGACAAGCTGTGGACCGACAAGTGGTACCCCGGCACGCTGCGCTACCGCCGCTGAGGACCCTGCCTACTTCCACTGGAAGGTCGGCAGCACCTGCTCGACGACCTGGGTGCGCTCGGCCGCCGGGACCTTCTCGTTGAACGAGAAGACCAGGGAGACGATCCGGTCGTTCCAGATCGCGCCGTACTCGTCGATGTAGCGGGATCCGCCCACCCAGCCCGCGACGTGGTAGGCGGGCCGGCCGTCGAGCTCGGCCACCGGCAGCAGCTTCGGCTTCCTCGGGCTCGGGTCCGAGGCGATCCGGGTGTGGCCGAGCTGCTCGGCGTCCTGGTCCGACCCGAACGCCTCGATCTCGCCCAGCGACACCCAGGCGAGGTGGTCCGGGCTGTCCGCGGACGTCTCGCCGCTGACGATCGTGCGGCCCCGGGTCCACGCCTCCGGCGCGACCACGGTGCTGTTCGGCTGGGTCAGCCGGATGCCGGTGGCGACGTCCGCGCTCGGGCTGGACGCGGACCCCGACGGGTCCGTCGAGCCGCTCGAGGGCGCCGGGGTCGGGGCCGGGTCGTCGCTGCCGCCGCAGCCGGCGAGCAGGGCGAGCGCCGCGAGAGCGGCGGGTACGGCGGTGCGGCGCATCCATCAGCTCCTGGGTCCGAGATGTTTGCAGCGAATCTAGTCGATGAGGTTTCGTGTCCCGGGCGGCCGGGGTAGGGGGCTGCTGAAGCTGTCGACCTTCAGTTCGGGGGAAGGAACACGTTCAGATGGAAGCGCTGGACATGCTCGGGGTGCTGCAGCTGCCCGAGGACCTGATCGACGAGGTCCGGGGGATGCTCGGCCGGAACGCCGACGAGCTCGAGCAGAACAACGTCAATCCGATCGGCGCGGTCTTCGGGGGGTCCGAGGCCGGCGCGCAGCTCGGCCACCACAGCAGCGTCGCCCAGCAGCACGTCGCCAAGGCCGTGCTGCAGATGGCCGCGGGGCTGCGCGGCTACCGCGACAACCTGTCGAGCTTCACCGACAACATGGTCGACACCGACGTGTCGAACGCGACCGCGCTGAACGGCATCGCGGAGTCGACCTCGTGCGTCGCGGCGCCCAGCTTCGAGACCAACAACTCCTGCTCCCTTCCGCTGTCGACGGAGGGGGACTGACGTGGCCGCCGGACCGCAGCGCGCGCGCCTCGACCAGGCGCTGAACGGCGCGACGCCCGAGACGATCGCGACCCACGCCGACGAGTGGGAGAAGTGCCAGCGCATCCTCGGCCAGATCGGCTTCGCCCTCGCGACCGCCTCGCCCGAGGTCAAGGAGCGGATCGGCGGCAAGACCGGTCCCGCGATCGACGCGGCGTTCCAGCGCTCCGCCCAGAAGATGGGCGACAAGGCCGCCGAGCTGGTCGACGGAGCTCAGGCGCTGCGCAACGCGGCCGACGTCATCACGGCGGCCCGGGCGGAGCAGGCGAACCTGCAGAGCCACCCGCTGAGCGAGCCGCCGCCGTACCAGCGGCCGACCGGCCAGCCGACGCCGCAGGACATCCAGGCCGAGGCCCAGAACCGGCAGGCGCACGCCGACTACCAGGCGGCGTACGCCGACCAGGAGGAGCGCGCGCGCAAGCAGGCCGACGCGATGGACCGGGTCTTCGGGCACTCCACCGCCACGATGAAGAAGATCCACGGCGAGCCCGACCCGCCGCCGAAGCACGTCAACGGCGGCGGTGCCGGCGGGAGCGCCGGCGCCGGTGGGTCCGGCGGCTCCGCGCCCGCGGGTGGGGGCGGCGGTTCGCACTGGCAGACGTCGTCCAACCCGACCTGGCACCCGCACCAGCCGCAGCACCACGACCAGTCCAACCCCGACTCGGGCATCGACTACGTGCCCGGCGACCCCGGCACCGACCCGGGCACCGATCCCAGCTCCGACCCCGGCGGTGCGCCGCAGGGCGGGGGCCCGTTCGACCCGGCCGGCGTCCCGGCCTCCGGCGGTACGCCGGGCGTCTCGGCGGGCGTGCCCGGCGCCTCGGCCGGCGGGCTGACCGCGGGGACCGGCCTCGGCCTCGCGGGTGCCCCGGCGGGCGGCGCGGCGGGCGGCCTGCTCGGCACCGGCCTGACCGCGGGCGGGATCCGCGGCGGGGTCACTCCGGTCGTCACGAACCCCGGCACTGCCGCGGGCGGCGTGCGCGGTATCGGCGCCACGTCACGCACAGGCGTCTCGGGTGGCGCACTCGGCCGCTCCGGCGGGCCCGCGGTCAGCTCGGGCGCCACTGGGCGCGCGGGCTCCGCGGCGGCGACGGGCCGGCGAGGGACGACCGGCGGCAGCCGGGGTGCGGCCGGCGGCCGGGGCACCGGTTCGGTCGCGTCGGGTCGCGGTGGCCGCGGCACGGACGACCGGAAGGGTCGCAAGCGGGATCTCTTCGACACCGAGGACGAGTGGGTCGAGGACGAGGACGCCGCCCCCGGCGTACTCGACTGACCCGACCGACCGCTACGTGCCCTTCGCCGTGAACGGCTCGTAGGGCGAGAACGTCCAGGTCTTCAGCAGCCGGCTCGCGAAGTCCGGGCTGAACTTCGTGCCGCCCTGGCCCTGGTCGGGCAGCCACGGCCGGCTCACCCACAGGTAGGCGTCGACGTACCTGGCCGCGGCCTTGTTCACCTCGGCGCCGAGGTCCCAGGCCGGGTTGTCGACGTCGGTGGTCGGCGGCACGCCGAGTGCGGTGCAGGGCGTGCCCTGGTTCTTCTTCGTGCAGGGGTCGATCTCGCCGGGCGGGGTGTAGGGCTGGTGCGAGCCCGGCGGGTTGATCTCCTTGCCGGCGAACGGCTGGCCGTTGTCGGAGGTGTCGATCACCGCGTGCTTGTTCTTCAGGCCCATCGCGGCCAGCGCCTGGGAGACCTTCTGGGCGAAGAGGATCTCGCGGTCCAGGTAGTTCTTGTGCGAGACGTCGAGGGAGAAGCCGCGGGCGTACTCCACGCCGCACAGCTTGAGGAACTTCGCGACCGGGGCGACCTTGCCCAGCGCCCAGTCCTCGGAGCCCATGTCGACGTACACGCTCACGTTCGGGCCCGCGGCGTCGAGCGTCTTCGACGTCCAGGCGAGCATCCGCGCGGGCAGCAGCGCCTGCTTCCGGCCGACCTTCGGCTTGAGGGTGTGGTAGGCCTTCCACGCGAAGAAGCCGTCCGGCTGGAGCACCACGGCGACCCGGTTGTCCCCGATCGCCCGGGCCACGTTGGTGACGTAGCTCTTGTACGACGCCTGCTCGGCCGGGGTCGGCAGCCGCTGCAGGATGCTGGCCTTGCCCTCCCACGGGAACATCCGGAACAACGTCAGGATCGTCAGCCGCTCCGGGTCGCCGGCCTGCGCGCCCTCGATGTAGTCCTTGGTCTGCTGGTACACCTGCGCGTCGGGGATCCAGTTGCCGAAGAACTTCGCCTTGTGGATCATCGCGATCGGCGCGAGCTTGTCGGGATAGCCCGCGGCCCGCCACCCGATGACGGCCTGGTCCTGCAGGCCGGTGTACACGCCCCACTCGCGACCGGCCAACGGGTTCGACGGGTTCGCGGACTGCACGGTCGTCACCGGTGCGATGTAGAGCTGCTGCGCTGTGGAGACCGTCGCGCTGTGGCTGGCCACGACCGTGGCCCGCACGCCGACGTCGTAGGTGTGCCCGACGACCAGGCCGGGGTCGGTGATCGTGTAGGTCGTCTCGAGGATCGAGGTGTCGACGACCTCGCCGTCGAGGAGGACCTCGTAGGCCAGGCCTGCGGGGACCCCCGAGCTCGGCGGGCTCCACGTCACCCGGATCGCCTTCTGGCCGGCCACGACCGTCGTACGGAGGTCGGTCGGAGCGCCGAGCGAGGGGCCGGCCGCGGACGCGGGCGGCGAGGTGGGGGCCGCGAGCAGGGCCGCGACCAGCGCGACGAGAGCGGCTAACGCTGTACCCAGGACCCGAGGCCTCATGCGCGTGATCGTAGAGAATGTCTGGACCAGTGCGCGACGTTTCGGCCGAACTCGTGACTCATCCCAGCGGGTCGGTGTGGTGGCCGACCATCCGCCACCCGTCGTCCTCGCGGCGGTAGAGGCTGGTGGCCCGGATGTCGACCGTCGTCGGCCGGCCCTCCACTTGGACCTCGCCGCGCTCGAACCCGACTGCGAACCCCAGCCCGTCGCCTTCCACGAGGCGCACCTCCTCGGCGCGGACCTCGCCGCCCAGGTGCGCGTCGGCCTGCGCCTGCCAGGACGCCCGGATCGGCTCCCAGCCGGTGAGCAGCTCCCCGAACGGGCTCATGTAGGTTACGTCGTCCGCGTGCGACCACAGCGCGAGCATCGGCTCGACGTCCCCGCCGAGCATCGCGTTCAGCGCCGTGTAGAACTCCGCCGACGCGGCCTCCAGTGAGCTGGTCATCCCGGTCCTCCTGCGGTCGGCCCGAGAGAGGCCCGAGATCGGTCCGAGGCTCGCACGCGGCCCTGCCCTTGTCCAGGTCGACCGATGCTCGACCTCGACCTCACTCGTCGGTGACGGACTGACGCTGCTCGCCCAGCCCCTCGATCCCGGCCTCGTAGACGTCGCCGCTGCGGAGGTACGGGAACCGTCCGGAGAGCGCGACGCCTTGCGGGGTGCCGGTGTTGACGACGTCGCCGGGCTCGAGGACGAGGTACTGGGAGAGGTGCCAGACGAGGTAGGGAACCGAGAAGATCAGGTCCCGGGTGGAGGACTCCTGGCGGGGCTCGCCGTTGACGGTGGACCACAGACGGAGGGCGCCCACGTCGTGGACCTCGTCGGCGGGGACCAGCCAGGGTCCGAGGGGGTTGAAGGTCTCGCAGCACTTGCCCTTCGACCACTGTCCGCCGGACTCGTCGAACTGGAACCCGCGCTCGGAGACGTCGTTCGAGAGGCAGTAGCCGGCGACGTGCTCCCAGGCGTCGTCGGGGGAGTCGAGGTAGCGGGCGCGACGGCCGACGACCACCGCCAGCTCCACCTCCCAGTCGACCTTCTCGGCACCGCGCGGGATCCGGACGTCGTCGTACGGCCCGACGACCGTGTTGGGGTGCTTGAGGAAGACGACGGGGGACGCGGGCGGTGCGGCGCCCATCTCCGCGGCGTGGGCGGCGTAGTTCTGGCCGATGCAGATCACGGCCTGCGGGCGGGCGACCGGGGCGCCGATCCGGCCGTCCACCGGCGTCTCCGGGAGGGTGCCCGCCGCCAGCGCCCCGCGCACCCGGTCGATGCCGCCGCCGGCGAGGAAGGCTCCGTCGATGTCGTGGGTGAGCGGCCTCAGGTCGTAGGTCCGGCCGTCGTGCCGCACGACCGGCCGCTCGGAACCGGCCGGGCCGGTGCGCATCAGCTCCACGTCGCCCGCCTCAGGCGGGCTCGGCGGCGGCGCTGCCCGTGCTCTCGGCCGGCTCACCCCGCAGCTCGGCGGCCGCGTCCATCGCGGCGTCGACGATGTGCTGGTAGCCGGTGCAGCGGCAGAGGTTGCCGCAGATGGCCGTGCGGACCTCGTCGCGGGTCGGGTCGGTGTGCTCCTCCAGATAGTTCTTGAGCACCATCACCATGCCCGGCGTGCAGAAGCCGCACTGGACGGCGTGCCGGCGGTGGAACGCGGCTTGCAGGGGGTGCAGCGCCGAGGCGTCGGAGCCCAGGGCGTCGAGCGGCTGGTACATGCCGGCCAGGCTCTGGGTGGTGACGTGCTCGATCGGCGACACCGACTGCGGCGTGACCCCCTCGATGGTGCCGACGTGCCGGTCGGCGACCTGGACGGCGAGCACGTTGCACGACTTGACCACCTGGCCGTCGACCTCCACCGCGCAGCAGCCGCAGCGGGCCTCGAGGCAGCCGTTGTGGGTGCCCGTCAGGCCGGCCTCGTCGCGGATGAACTCGAGCAACAGCATCCGCTCGTCGATCTCGGCGGTGTGGCTCGTGCCGTTGACGGTGATCGTGATGGTCTGCACGGATCAGCTCCTGCTCGTCTCGGTGGCGCGGCGGATGGCGTCGCGGGCGAGCACGGCGACGAGCTCGCGCTGGTATCTGCGGAGGTCGGATGCCGAGGGCCCCAGCGGCACCGCCTCCTCGGCCACCGCACGGCCGGCCCCGACCGTGTCGAGCGAGGCCGCCTCGGCGCCGGCGAGGTCGGCCGCGACACCCTCGACCACGAGCGGTGCCGGAGCCACCGCCCCCACGACGACCCGCAGCTCCTCGAGCCGTCCGGCCTCGTCGACCCGCGCCGCGCAGAGCACCGAGGCGAGCGCCGCGTCGAACGTGCGCACGCGGAACTTCTGGAAGGCGGCACCGGTGAAGCGCTCCAGCCCGGGCACGCTGAGCGTGGTCAGCAGCTCGGTCGCGCCGCACCGTGCCCCGCCCGCCGGGTCGAAGAACGCCGCGGCCGGGACCCGACGGCCGCCCTCCACCGACAGCAGCTCCAGCTCGGCGTCCACGCCGACCGCGACGGTCGGCATGTCGAACCGTGGGTCGGCCTGGCAGAGCGCGCCGCCGATGGTCCCCATCGTCCGCACCGGCCGGTCCGCCAGGTTGCCGGCGACGGCCGCGATCTCGGCGTGCCAGCCCGGCAGCTCGGCTCGCTCCAGCGTGGCGTAGCTGGTGGCGGCCCCGATGGACAGTCGCCCGGCGGCCTCGGCGCTCCAGCCCGAGAGCGCGGGGATCCGGCCCACCGCCACCAGCGCTCGCGGCGTGGCGTCGCGCTGCTTCATTGCGAGCAGCAGGCTCTGCCCGCCGGCGATCACCCGGGCGGTGTCGCCGCGGTCGGCGAGCAGGCCGACGGCCTCGTCGACGTGCGCCGGGGTCAGGTAGTCGAAGGGCTTCACAGGAACAGGTCCTCCTCGTCCGACGTCGGCCGGGGCCACTCCTCGTGGCTGCGGGGGCCCGTGAAGCCGGGCATGTCGTCGGGATAGCGCAGCCGGGCGACGCCGGTCCGCTCCTTCTCGCGCAGGGCGAGCGCCATCCGGTCCGGCGTGATCGGCAGGCAGGTGAAGCGGACGCCGGTGGCGTCGTAGACCGCGTTGCCGATCGCCGCGGGCACCGGGCCCGTGCCCGACTCGCCGGCACCCTTCTGGCCGCCGGGGATCTTCACCGACGGCGCCGGGACCTCCTGCATGTTGGTCAGCTCGGGCACCTCGGTGGCGTACGGCGCGGCGTAGTCCTTGAGGCTGGCGGACATCAGGTGGCCCGCGTCGTCGTACACGTAGTCCTCGCCGAGCGCCATGCCGATGCCCATCAGGAAGCCGCCCTGGTGCTGGCCCTCGACCACCAGCGGGTTGATGACCGTGCCGGTGTCGTGGACCATCGCGTAGTCCACGACCGTCACCCTCCCGGTCTCCGGGTCGACGGCCACGCGGGCCGCGTGCGCGGCCGTGGAGTAGGTGACGCTGAAGTTGCCGGAGCCGTCGGGGGCCTCCCGCTCGGTGGGGGTGTCGTACGTCGCGACCGCCTCCAGCGTGGGCTCGAAGCCGGGCGGCAGCTGGTGGGTGCGGTAGGCGGCGTACGCCGCGAGGTTCTCCAGGTAGAGCCCGGTGCCCACCATCCCCTTGACGTGCACCCGGTCGTCCCCGGTGTCGAGGTCGTCGGGGCTGACCTCCAGCAGGTGCGACGCGATCTCGAGGACCTTCTCCCGGAGCCGCTCGGTGGCCTGCCGGCAGGCGGTCCCGAGGACCGCGGCGCCGCGGCTGGCGTAGGTGCCCAGCCCGAACGGCGCCGTGGTGCTGTCGGGCGGCGCCAGCCGGATCTTCTCGAAGCCGACGCCGAGCACGTCGCTGACGATCTGGGCCAGCATCGTGGCGTGGCTCTGCCCGTGCGAGACGTCGCTGGAGAAGACGGTGACGGTGCCGTCGGTCTCCAGCCGCAGCCGGACGGCGGACAGGTCGGTGTCGAGCGACGGGTGGCGGCAGCTCGTGTACTTCATCGACACCGCCAGCCCGACGCCCTCGTAGGGCCTCGGCTCGGCGCGGTGCCGCTGCCACCCGATCCGCTCCGCCGACACCCGGATGCACTCGGTGACCGAGGTGCTGTCGATCTCCTGGCCCATCGGGGTGCGGAAGGGGAAGGCCTCCGGGTCGACCGCGTTCCGCAGCCGCAGCTCCAGCGGGTCCATGCCCAGCTCCTCGGCCGCCATGTCCACCAGCTGCTCCTTGGCCCAGATCATCTGGGGGATCCCGAAGCCGCGCAGCGGCCCGGCCGGCGCGGTGTTGGTGTGCACGATGTCGGCGTCGACGTGGATGTTCGGGATCGGGTAGGGCAGCATCCCGACGTTGGTGCCGATGTGCACGACCTGGTTGCCCCACAGCGACGTCGCGCCGCAGTCGTGCACGACGTAGTCGCGGTAGCCGGTGATCGTCCCGTCCCGCTTGAGCATCAGCTCCGCGTAGCGGATCTGCCCGGTCCGGGCGGTGCCGGCGCGGAAGATCTCCGCCCGGCTCAGCACGATCTTCACCGGCCGGCCGAGCCGCATCGACAGCACCGAGGCGATCACCTCGTGGGCGAACATCTGCGCCTTGGAGCCGAAGCCGGCGCCGACGTCCGGCACGATCACGCGGACCCTGGTGCGCGGGATCTGCAGCGCGTCGGCCAGGCCGTCGCGCACCATGAACGTCGACTGGGTCGACGTGTAGACGGTCAGCTCGCCGGTGAAGGAGTCGTAGCTGGCGACGCAGCCGTGCGGGTCGAGCGCGACGCCGGCCTGGCGGTTGGACCGGAACCGCTGCCGGACGACGACGTCGGCGTCCTGCTCGGCGGCCGCGATGTCGCCGATCCGGACCCGGTACCGGTCGAAGATGTTGCCCTCGCCGAACTCGTAGGTGATGCCCTCCTGGACCAGCGGCGACCCCGAGGTGAGCGCGGCCTCCGGGTCCAGCGCGACGGGCAACTCGTCGTACGACACCTTGATCGCCTCGAGCGCGTCGAGCGCCGTGTAGGCGTCGTCGGCCACGACCGCGGCGACCTCCTGGCCCTCGAAGAGCACCTTGTCGACGGCGAACGGGAAGTGGTCCCCGACCAGCAGGTCCTGCATCAGGTCGCCCCACGGCTTCACCCGGCCGAGGATGTCCCGGCCGGTGAGGGTGGCCCGTACGCCGGGCAGGGCGGCTGCCGCGCTCACGTCGATCTCGCGGATCCGGGCGTGGGCCACGTCGGCGCGGAGGATCTTGCCGATCAGCATGCCGGGCAGCCGGATGTCGTCGATGAACCGCGCGGTGCCGGTGAGGAGGGCCAGGTCCTCCTTGCGGGGGACGGAGCGGCCGACGAGCTTCTGGGTCATCGGGGTCACCAGGTCAGGAAGGAGATCGCGGCCAGCAGCCGCCGGCGCTCGGTCTCGTTGCCGCGGATCTTGATCCGGCCGGCGATGGCCTCGATCGCCGAGGTCGTCTCGTCGTAGTAGATCCGCTGCATGGTCTCCGAGAGCATCACGACCAGGATCCGGGGCCGCTCGGGCAACCCGGCCTTGACCCAGGTGACCATCCCCTCGTCGATCTGGACCGTGAAGTCCTGCTGCACGTCCGGCATCCGCAGCACCAGCGGCCAGTCCCGCCACTTCTTCACGGCTCCGACGGTGTCCTTGTTGGTGTTCCACTTCCGCAGGTAGTACTCGCGGAGGATGTCCGTGAGGTACTCCGTGGTGACCACCTCCGGGCGGGGGAGGTACTCGTGGTCCTGGCGGCCTGCCGCCGTCGCCTCGTTGGGCATCGCTGCTCCTCTGCTGGCCTCTGCGCGGGTCTACTCGTGGGACGGGGTGGTGGCGGCCGTGCCGGTCCGGTCGGGCGCGTAGCCCAGCGGCACGTGCCGGGCCGCCTTGTTGAGCTGCCGGTCGACCCAGGGCACCCGCGAAGCCAGCTCGAGTACCTGGCCGCGTCGGTGCGAGAGCCGCTCGGGCCAGGCGCTGGCGACCCGGCCGTAGATGTCGGTCCAACGCTGGATGTGGTCGGTCAGCGGTCGTTCGCTCTCCTCCCACCGGCGCAGAGCGGTCGGGACGTCGGACGAGCGGTCGAGGAACTCGGCGAGCGACAGCACGTTCTGGAAGGTGAGGTTCGCCCCCTGCCCGAGGTTCGGCGGCTGGGCGTGCGCGGCGTCTCCGACCAGGACCGCCCGGCCCCGCGACCAGGACCGGCAGGTGACCCTGAGCGCCCGGTCCCAGCGCCCGATCTCGTCGATGCGCTCGATGATCCCGCCCAGGTGGGGAAAGGACTCCACCCACGACTCCTTGTCGACCGGGACGTCCCGCCCGCGGTCGTCGTCGACGTTGCAGCACAGACAGACGTAGTTGAGGTCGTCCGTGCACGGATCGTAGAGGAGCCGTCGCGAGCCGCTCCAGTGTTCGATGATCTCGGTCGGCGGGTCCTCCGGACGGCGGGGGATCAGCAGGCGGGTGTAGCCCTCGTCGAGGTACTCCAGTCGCTTTCCGAGCAGCAGGGAGTCGCGCAGCCGGGAGAAGGCGCCGTCCGCCACCACGACCAGGTCCGCCTCGAACTCGCCGTCGACGGTGGTCAGCCCGCCGTCGGCGGTGGCGTCGACCGCGGCCGCCTCCGTGCGGATGTCCACGCCGAGGTCCGTGGCGCGCGCGATGAGCGCGTCGTACAGGTCGGCCCGCGGCGGGATGAGCAGCCGGTCCAGGGCCCCGAACTTCCGGTGCATCAGCACCTTGCCGTCCTGGTCGACCGCCTTCAGCGACTCGATCGGGCGGGCGTGCTGGACGGCCTCCTTGAGGACCCCGAGCGCGTCGAGCGAGCGGAGCCCGTTCTCCCACAGCCAGATCCCGGCGCCGAACATCCGCAGCTCCGCGGATCGTTCGTGGACGCGGACCGTCCAGCCTCGCTGGGCCAGCGCGATGCTCGCCGCCAGGCCTCCCAGTCCTGCCCCCGCCACCTCGGCGTGCCGTGCGCCGGCCATGAGGTTCCTCCTTCGTCGTGCGTTGGGTCGGTGTTCACGGAACGGCGGCGTGGGCCGCGGCTACAGCCGGACGGCGCTGGTACGGCGCCGCGTGACCTGCTCGCGGTAGAACTTGCCGCGGGTGGTGCGGGGCACCACGAAGCGGTCGTACAGCGCCACGATCGCCACGACCGCCACCCAGGTCAGGAACGCCTTGTTGTCCAGCTTGAAGATGCCGTACGCGATGAGTGCGGTGTAGACCACCAGGAACCAGGCGAGCGGCACGCCGAACCGGACCTTGAGCGGCCGGTCCAGGTCGCTGCGTGCCCGCATCCGCAGGAAGAAGATCCCGATGACCAGGTAGAGGGTGGCCGACCAGGACGACAGCACGTGCAGGACGAAGTTGAAGTTCTGCCAGTAGACGCCGATCAGGGCCAGGGCGGCGAGCAGCACGATCGCGACCCAGGGCACGGACCGGCTCGAGTAGCGGCCGAGGATCCGGGGCAGGGCGCCCTGCTGGGAGTAGAGGGCGACGATCCGGCCCATGCCCATGAAGAACACGCTCAGGGTCGTGTAGGTGGCGATCAGCATCGTGAAGAGGGCCAAGTAGAACAGCGGGTGGTGGCCACTCTGCTGCAGCTTGAGGTCGACGACCTCGACGGTCGGCACCGGCATCGCGATCAGCACCGACAGCGGGGCACCGGCGAGCACGGCGAGCGCGAGCGGGATCTGGCGGGCCCACAGCTGGAGCGGCGCGGTCAGCAGCCCGACGTCACGGGACTGCCGGAAGTCGCGCCACTCGTCGACCAGCACCTGCTGGACCTCGAGGATGCCGGCCATGATGCCCAGCCACAGTCCCGCGATCGTGAAGAAGGCGATCCAGTCGATCGGTGTCGGGGACTCCCAGTTGGCGCTCCAGGCGTCGCTGTCCGCCACCAGCCACCACAGCCCGATGGCGAGCACGATGTCACCGACGAGCGTGACGACGACCAGTGCCGCCTGCACCTTGCCCGTGATCTGGTGGCCGAGCAGGTTCAGCGCCACGACGGGCAGGAGCACGACGTACGGCCAGATGTCGGTCGGGACGTCGGGGAACAGCAGGGTGAACAGGCCCTGGGCGACCAGCAGCTCCAGCCACATGAAGCCGGCGTAGACGGGCGCGTACAGGATGAAGTACGACGTCCCCAGCGAGAAGAGGCCGGCCTCCCTGCCGTAGGACTGGATGGACCCCGGCTCGGGCACCGCGGTGACCATCTCCCGGTAGAGCCACCAGGCGATGAAGACGACGACCGCGCCGGCGACGAAGCCGATGAGCGTCCACTTCACGCCGTAGAAGCTCGCGATGAACACGATCCAGGCCCATCCGGCGGTGAAGAGCATCTCGCCCGTCCCCATGGCGGAGACGTCGAACCAGGTCAGCGGCTTGTCGCCGACGAGCTCGATGTCGTCGTAGTCCTCGTTGAAGGTTTCGTCGGTAGCCATCGCGTCGGGCTCCTCTCGGGCTGGGCTGCAGGGGGTCGGTCGGCGGGTCAGTGGGTCCGGGCGGCGGCCTCACGGTGCTGGAGGTCGGAGACGAGGTCGTTGGCCTCGTCGTGCTCGAGCGGCGCGGCGGGCCGCTCGGCGGTGGTGTCGGGTGCGGCGTCCGGGTCCGTGCGCCCGTGCACGAGGTCGTAGGTGAGGTCGCCGACGGAGTAGCCGAGGCCGCGGTGGTGCGGCCAGCGACGCTCGATCTGCTCCTCGTCGAACACCTGGCGCACGCCGCCCTTGACGACGACCTCGATCCGGCGCTTGTCCTGGAGCACGGTGATGTCGGCGAGCGGGTCGCCGTCCACGACGATCACGTCGGCGATCGCACCGGGCGTCAGGACCCCGACCTCGCCGTCGAGCCCGAGCATCTTCGCGCCGTTCCTGGTTCCCGCCTGGACGGCCTCCATCGGGCTCAGTCCCGCGTAGGTCATCAGCAGCTCCAGCTCGCGGGCGTGCCACTCGCCGTACATCGTCAGCGAGAAGCCGCTGTCGGTGCCCAGCGCGAAGGTCACGCCGGCGTCGTGCGCACGGTGGAGGGTGTCGGCGGTGTCGTCGAGCAGACGCCGCATGGCGTCGTACAGCGGCCCCGGGACGCCCACCAGGTGCCCGTAGTCGACGACGTTGGCCAGCAGCAGCAACGTGGGGACGAGCGGGATCCGCGACTCGGCGAGCCGGCCGATCGTGTCGTCGGTCATCACGTTGCCGTGCATGATCCAGTCCATGCCGGCCGCGACGGCGGCGTCGACCTCGGCCGAGCCGCGGGCGTGGATGGTCATCGGGGTGTTGAGCTGGTGCGCCAGGTCCGCGAGCGCCTTCATCTCGTCGCCGGTGAAGGCCTGGAACTCGCCCATCGGGCTGTCCGCGAGCTTGATCAGGTCCACGCCGTTCTTCACCTGGTGGCGGACCTCGTTGATCATCGCGTCGAGCGTGTTGGCGAGGATGCCGATCGAGCCCTCGGGGACGCCGACGGAGTCGGGGTACCAGTCGGTCAGGCTGTTGCTGGTGCTGATGTAGCGGCCGGCGGCCGTCATCCGGGGGCCGACGACGATGCCGTCGTCCACGGCCTCGCGGAGCCCGACCCCGATGTAGTAGCTGCCGCCGGGCTGGGAGATGCCGGTGACGCCGGCGCGCAGCACCTTCTGCGCGTTCCAGGCCGCCTTGAGGGTCCGCAGCTCGGGGCTGGTGTAGAGGTCGATCTCCTCCTCGCTGCGGCTCTCGCCGTACGTCATGTGGCAGTGCGCGTCGATCAGGCCCGGCATGATCGTCCGGCCCGTCGCGTCGATCTCGTCCAGGGGTGCGCCCCGCGGCACCTGGTCGCGGGAGACGTCGGGGCCGACCGCGACGATCCGGTCGCGCTCGATCAGCACGGAGGCGTCGGCCGAGGGCTCGGCGCCGGTGCCGTCGATGACCGTGC
Source organism: Nocardioides aquiterrae (assembly GCF_039526625.1). Taxonomy (NCBI): domain Bacteria; kingdom Bacillati; phylum Actinomycetota; class Actinomycetes; order Propionibacteriales; family Nocardioidaceae; genus Nocardioides; species Nocardioides aquiterrae. The sequence continues at coordinate 30,506 of NZ_BAAAJE010000008.1, read as the reverse complement.
CGTTGCGGATCAGTACGTAGCTGGACGACATGTGCCGTGCCTCCCGGACGGGCGAGTGGAGAGCAGGGGGAACCTTGGTGCGCCGATGGTGGGCCGCCGGGCGTGAACCGGACCGAAATCGCACCTAGGGACGCAGGTCCGCCAGCAGCTGGCTGGTCGCGCTGCTCGGCTCGGCCCCGATCTCCGCGAGCGTTCGCTCGCAGTCGCGGTAGGCGGCGACGATCCGGTCGTGGTCGCCGACCGCGTGGGCGACCCGCATCTGCAGCCGCCAGGCGGTCTCGCGGAACGGGTCCTGCCGCAGCACCTCGGCGGCCAGCCGCCCGGCCTGCTTGAGGTGCCCCTCGGCGAAGGCCAGCTCGGCCGCCTCCAGCCGCCCGTCGCGGACCAGCCGGGCGAGGTACAGCCGGCGCTCGTCGATCCACGGCGACCGCATCCCGCTGAGGTACGTGCCGCGGTCGGCGATCTCGAAGGCCGCCAGCAGCGTGCGGAGCCGGTCGGCGCCGCGCAGGCTGGTCGCCTGTCCGAGCAGGTGGATCAGTTGTGCGGACTCGGTGGTGACCCGCATCCGGCCGTTCAGCCGGACCAGCCCGGTGGCGCGATCCACCTCCAGGCTGTCGGGGAGGATCTTGCGCAGCCGGAGGGTGGCCTGCCGCAGGTACGACGCCGCGGACTCGTCGGCGCGCGCGTCGAACAGCGCCTCGAGTAGCTCCTGGCGGGTCGCCTCCTGGCGGCTGCGGTTGGCGAGGAACACCAGGAGCTCGAAGCTCTTGGTGAGGCTGATCTTGACCTCCTCGCCGTTGACGAGCACCGCCCGCCGGCCGAACTCGATCCCGTGCACCGCGGCGGAGAGGACGTCGCCGACCTCGACGCCGCGGACCATCAGGGCGCGGCCCAGGCCGTGCCAGGGGGTGTCGGCCCGGCGCTCGAGGTCGAGCCGGCGGGAGAGCACGGCGGGGAAGCGGGCGAGGGCGTCCAGGAGGACGTGGTTGGAGCCCTGCTCCTCGGCACTGCGCAGGGCGAGGTCGGCCGCCGCGTCGGCGGCGTCCTCGTTGCCGCAGCGCCACTCCGCCTCGGCGAGGAAGACCGCGGCGGCCGGCAGGTGCAGGCGGCGGTGCCCCTCGGTCATCCCCTTCACGGCCGCGGCCAGGTCGTCGCGCGCCGCCCGGTCGTCGCCCTCGAGCAGGTGGGCGAGCCCGGAGAGCATCAGCGCGGGCTCGTTGACGAAGGCGAAGGAGTGGCTGACGTCGTCCTCGCGGATCCGGTCGAGCACGCGGCGCGCGGCAGCCGGGTCGTCGTGGAGGATGAGCTCGAGCTCGGCCTCGGTGAGCATGCCCAGGAGCGCGAACATCCGGGAGCCGCTGGCCGCGATCCGTGCCCGGCCCTCGGTGAGGAGGCTCCAGGCGGCGTCGGCCTCGCCGACCTCGGCCATCAGCCGGGGGCCGAGCACGGCGGAGAGCCAGACGCCGGAGTCGCCGGACAGGGCGACCGCCTGGTAGAGCTCGAAGGCCTGGTCGAGGTGGCCGGTCGCGAAGAGCGCGCCGATCCGCCACGGCTCCGCGGCCCGGACGACCCAGGGCGACTCGGGGATCGTCATCAGCGACTTCAGGCGGCCCAGGTCGTAGTCGGCGCGCAGGACCAGGGCGTCCAGCGGGCCGCCGGTGAGGGCGCCGCTGCCGGGGAACTCGTCGGCCAGCCGGTCGTCGGCGACGCGGAGCGAGTGGCGCAGCGCGTCCATGTCGGGGCTGGGGTCCGCGACCGCGAGCAGCTGGCGGATGTCCTCGATCCTCCCGGCGTGGAGGTAGCACCAGGCCATCAGGCTCGCGGCGCGGCTGGAGCGCCCGGCGACCTCCTCCCGTCGTCCCGACCGGAGCAGGGCGTCGGCGACCTCGATGCCGGCCCCGTAGTCCTCGCGGGAGAGCGCGAGCATCAGCTCGGCCTCGACCAGCTCGGGCTGGGCCGCATCGCGAACCGGCGCGAGCTCTCGCAGCCAGCGCTCGGCGACCGGGAAGTCGGTGCGCTCGATGACCCGTTCCAGCACCGGGTAGACGAACGGCAGCGCGCCCTCGGGGTGGCCGGCGGTGAAGAACTCCTCGGCGGCCTCCTCGAGGTGGCCCTCCTTCGCCAGCAGGCAGGCGTTGCCGAGGTGGACCGCGCGCAACGCCTGCTCGCCACGGCGGGCCAGGAGCTGGACGAGGTACTCGCGGAAGCGGGGGTGGCAGCGCATCGCCACCGCGTCCTGCTCCCAGCTCACCGGGAGCCGGCGGGAGCGCAGCCGGTGCAGGAGCACCGTCGCGTCCTGGGCGCCGAGCGCCTCGGCGGCGGCGGGAGTGACCTCGGGCAGGACCGACGTCGTGATCAGGAACTCGCGTTCCGCCGGGTCGAGCTGGTCGAGGATCTGCAGCGACAGGTAGCCGTGCAGCGGGTCGGCCTCGCCGCCGCTGCCGATGACGTGGTCGGCGGAGCGCCAGGCCTCGAACATCACGCCGGTCACCCAGCCGCCGGTCTCGATGATCGCCTCGACCGGGTCGATGTCGGTGCGGCCGCTCGCGTCCAGCGCCTGCATCGCCTCGTCGACCGTGAACGCCAGGTCCTCCTCGCCGACCGCCCCGGTCCAGGGGACGGCACCCATGCCGCCGAGGTTGATCGGCAGCTCCTGGCGGCTGATCAGGACCAGGCGGGCGACGTCGGGGAGGTATTTGGCGACCGAGTGGAGGACCGCGACCGCCTCGGGGGCGTGGGCGATCCGCTCGGCGTCGTCGATGACGAGCAGCAGGGGCACGTCCTCGACGGCCTCGGCCAGCAGCCCGGCGGCCTCCGCATGGGGGATCTTCGCCGCGAGCGCCGCCGTACCCACGCCGACGACGGCCGGGTCGCACGCCGCGAGCGCCGCCTCGAGGTAGACCACCAGCCGGCCGGGCGCCGCGTCGGTGGCGTCCATGCTCAGCCACGCCAGCGGCCGGTCGAGCTGCGCGGCGGCCTGCAGCACCGCCGTCGTCTTGCCCGCGCCGGCGGAGGCGAAGGCACAGACGATGCGGTGGTTCTCGATCAGGCGGGCCAGGAGCGACTCCACCCGCGGTCGGCGCACGACCGACGGCGGGAGGAGGGGAGGTGTGATCTTGCGCCGGATGACGCGCGCCGCCCCCGGCCCGGCACCGTCGAGCGAGGAGCGGTCGCTGGGACCCATGGCCGGATGGTGACACAGGAACCGCGGTCCCGCACCGGGCTGGCGGTGATTTCGCCTGTGTTCACGGTGGGTGGCCAGAGTCGGCTCAACAGCACCCGCAGCCACCGCTGGAGGAGCATCCATGCCGTCCGTTCACTGCCGGGGCGTCGAGCTGTACTACGAGGACGCCGGCTCCGGGGACCCGGTGGTGTGGCTGCCCGGCACCGGACTGCTGGGCACGACGTGGGAGCCCCAGACCTCCCACTTCTCCGAGGTGTACCGCTGCCTCACCGTCGACCTGCCGGGTGCCGGACGCTCGTCGCTGCCGGCGGAGCCGACGGTGCGGGAGATGGCGCTGGTCGTGGCCGAGCTCCTGGATGCGATCGGTGTCGGATCCGCCCACCTGGTCGGGCTGAGCCTCGGCTCCGCGGTCGTCCAGGAGCTTGCGCTGCTGCGCCCGGACCTGGTGCGGAGCGCGGTGCTCGTCGGCACCTGGTCGTCGTCCTCGCGCGAGCACCACATCCGCCGGCACTTCGAGTCCCGACTCGCCGCGCTCGAGCGGGGACCGCTGGACGTCTTCGGGCTGTTCGCGTTCTGGATGTCGGCGCACAGCATCCTCGACGAGGAGCCGGAGCTGCAGCGCGTCGTGGAGGACCGGCTGGACGCGCACACGTCGCGCCGGCCCGAGGGCACGGCCAGCCACTTCCGCGCCGACCTCGGCCACGAGACCTACGACCGGCTTCCCGCGATCTCCTGCCCCACCCTGGTCGTGCACGGCGACGAGGACCTGATCACGATGCCGCGCTACAACCGCGCCGTGGCGGCTCAGGTGCCCGGGGCGCGCCTGGTCACGATCCCGCGCGCCGGACACCTGGTGTGGATCGAGCGGCCCGACGAGCTGACCGCCGTGATCGCGTCGTTCCTCGACGGCGTCGCGGCCGGTGTCCCTGCGAATCCCAGCGAGAAGGAGATGGCGACGTGACCACACGGGAGGAGATCTCGGTCGAGGGCCTGGCCGAGCCGATCAGCCACTACTGCCACGCGGTGCGGTACGGCGACCTGTTGTTCGTCTCCGGGTGCGCGCCGTTCGACGACGACGGCAACGTCGTCGCTCCCGGTGACGTGGTCGGGCAGACCGAGTTCGTGCTCGAGCAGATGGGCCAGATCCTCGCCGCCGCCGGCGGGTCCTTCGCCGACGTCCTCAAGGTCACCGTGTTCCTCACCGACGTCGCGGACCGGCAGACGATCAACCCCGTCCGGCAGAAGTACTTCGGGGACGCGCGGCCCGCGAGCACGCTGATCGGCGTCACCGAGCTCGCGGTGCCCGGGATGCTGGTCGAGATCGAGGCGGTGGCGGGACTGCCTGCGTGACCCCGACCGGACCCTCGGAACGCCGAGGGCCGTTGATCGTTGTCCACAGCAGCGGTCCCGGCCCGGTTTCGGGGCCGCGGAGCGCGGCAAGACTCACGACGACGGACCCATCTCGGGGGATGCCATGTCGCTCACGCAACACGACCAGCTGGTCGAGCAGCTCGACCAGCACGTGCGTGAGCTCGTGCGCCGCGAGGCGGTCGATCCGCAGCGCGACGCGGCCGTGGTCCGCCGGATCGCGGAGGGCGTGGTCCGCGCCCACGACGACCGTAGCCTCACCGGCCAGGTCGCACCGGTCCCCGACGTCGACTCGATGGTCGGCGAGCTGGTCGCGCGCGTGTCCGGGTTCGGGCCGCTGCAGCCGTTCCTCGACGACCCGGCCGTCGAGGAGGTCTGGATCAACGACCCGAGCCGGGTGTTCATCGCCCGCAACGGCCGGCACGAGCTGACCAACCTGGTGCTCACCACCGCACAGGTGCAGGAGCTCGTCGAGCGGATGCTGAAGTCCAGCGGACGCCGCATCGACCTGAGCCAGCCGTTCGTGGACGCGATGCTGCCGGAGGGCCACCGGTTGCACGTCGTGCTGGACGGCATCAGCCGCGGCTTCACCGCTGTCAACATCCGCAAGTTCGTGCTCCGCGCCGCTCGGCTGCGCGACCTGGTGGAGCTGGGGTCGATGACGCCGCAGGCGGCGGCGTTCCTCGAGGCCTCGGTCCGTGCCGGCCTGAACATCCTGGTCGCCGGAGGCACCCAGGCCGGCAAGACGACCGCGCTGAACTGCCTGGCCGCGGCCATCCCCGGCGGCGAGCGGGTGGTCTCGGCCGAGGAGGTCTTCGAGCTCCGGTTCCCGCACCCGGACTGGGTCGCCCTGCAGACCCGGCAGTCCGGGCTCGAGGGCACCGGCGAGATCCGGCTGCGCCAGCTGGTCAAGGAGAGCCTGCGGATGCGGCCGAGCCGGATCATCGTCGGCGAGGTCCGCGCCGAGGAGTGCCTCGACCTGTTGCTCGCGCTGAACGCCGGCCTACCAGGCATGTGCACCATCCACGCGAACTCCGCGCGCGAGGCGCTGGTCAAGATGTGCACGCTGCCGCTGCTGGCTGGCGAGAACATCTCGGCGCGCTTCGTCGTCCCGACCGTCGCCTCGAGCGTGGACCTGGTCGTGCACCTGGGCATCGACGAGCACGGCGTGCGCCGGGTCAACGAGATCGTCGGCGTCCCGGGCCGGGTCGAGAGCGACGTGATCGAGACCGAGACGATCTTCGAGCGGCGCGGCGGCGAGCTGCGCTGCACCGGCGGCCGCCCACCGCACCCGGAGCGGTACGACCGCACCGGCGTCGACGTGCACCGGATCCTGGCGGGGGAGCGCTGACGTGGGCGCCGTGGTCGGGGTCGGGGTGGGCATCGGCCTGATGCTCGTCTGGAGCGCGTTCTTCCTGCCCCGGCCGGCCGGCGACGCGTCGCGTACGACGGGGCGCGCGGCCGAGCTGCTCGCCCGCGCGGGGCTGGGCCAGGTGTCGGTGACCGGGTTCGTCGCCCTGTGCGTGGTGTGTGGCGCGGTCACCACGCTCGCGCTCCAGGTCGTGTCGGGCACGCCGCCGGTGGCGGTGGCCTTCGGGCTGATGGGCGCCTGGCTGCCGGTCGCCGTCGTGTCGGGTCGCGCGCGGCGACGACAGCGCGAGCTGGCCGAGGTGTGGCCGGAGGCCGTCGACAACCTCGTCTCCGCGGTGCGCGCGGGCATGTCGCTGCCGGATGCCCTGTCCGCGCTGGGGTCTCGCGGTCCGGAGCCGCTGCGCGAGGCGTTCGACCAGTTCGCTCTCGACTACCAGGTGACCGGCCGGTTCGGGGAGTGCCTGGACCGGCTCAAGGACCGGCTCGCCGACCCGGTCGGCGACCGCGTGGTCGAGGGGCTGCGGATCGCCCGCGAGGTCGGCGGCGGCGAGCTGGGACGGCTGCTGCGCAACCTCTCGACGTACCTCCGCGACGACGCCCGCACCCGCTCCGAGCTCGAGGCGCGGCAGGCCTGGACCGTGAACGGCGCCCGCCTCGCGGTCGCCTCGCCGTGGCTGGTGCTGCTCTTCATGTCGTTCCAGTCCGAGGTCATCCACCGCTACGCCTCGCCGGCCGGCGTCGCCGTGCTGACCATCGGCGCGGTGGCGTGCGTGGTCGCCTACCGGCTGATGATGCGGATCGGCCGGCTGCCCGTCGAACGGCGGATCCTCTCGTGACGCCCGCCTGGTGGGGTGCCGTCCTCGGGGCGATGCTCGCCGGCGGGGCGCTGCTCGTCGTGGCGCGGGTGCGGGTGCTCCGGCGGCCGCAGCTCGCCGTGCGCGTGCTGCCGTACGTGCGCGACCTGCCGCAGATCGGCCGGGTGCCCCTGGTGCCGTCGACGTCCGCGACCGCGGGCGTCTTCGGGCCGCCGCTGCGCTCGGCCGCCGACGCGGTCGAACGGGTCCTCGGCGGCGCCGCATCCGTACGTCGCCGCCTCGAGCGCGCGAACATCGACAAGACCGTGCACGAGTTCCGCGTCGAGCAGGTGCTGTGGGGCGTGGTGGCGTTCGCCGCCGCCGCCGCGGTCGGCGTGCTCCGGACGCTGTCGGCGCCGGGCTCGGCCGCGACCTGGCTCGTGGTCTGCGTGATCGCGTTCGTCTCGGGCGTGCTGGCCCGCGACACCCACCTGACCAGCCAGGTGCGCACCCGGGAGCGCCGCATCCTCGCGGAGTTCCCGACCGTCGCCGAGCTGCTCGCCCTGAGCGTGGCGGCGGGCGAGAGCCCCGTGTCGGCGCTGGACCGCGTCGTGCACCGCAGCGGCGGCGAGCTCTCCGCCGACCTGGCCCGGGTCCTCGCCGACATCCGCACCGGCGAGCCGGTCGGCGCGGCGTTCGACCGGATGGCCGCGGTGACCGGGCTGCCGCTGGTGGCGCGGTTCGCGCAGGGCATCGCGGTCGCCGTCGAGCGCGGCACCCCGCTGGCCGACGTGCTGCACGCCCAGGCCGCCGACGTCCGCGAGGCCGGCCGGCGCGAGCTGATCGAGACCGCGGCCCGCAAGGAGGTGTTCATGATGGTGCCGGTCGTGTTCCTCGTCCTGCCGGTGACCGTCCTGTTCGCGTTCTGGCCCGGCGTCATCGGTCTCTCCCTGACGACTCCCTGAGGAGGGGAACATGGAACACATCTCGGAACAGATGGCGCAGACCCTGACGCGGCTGTGGCTCGCGGTGACGGCGCCGCGGGTGCGCGACGAGCGCGGCGACGTGCCCGGCTGGGTGATGATCACGGTGATGACCGCCGGGCTGGTGGTCGCGATCACCGCCGTCGCGAAGCCGCAGCTGCAGTCGATGCTGAACAGCGCGCTCAACCAGGTGAAGTAGTGCCTCGTCGTGACCAGCGCGGGTCCGCCGTCGTGGACTTCGTGCTGGTCCTGGTCGTGCTGGTGCCGGTCTTCCTCGGCATCCTCCAGGTGGCGCTGGTGCTCCTGGTGCGCAACACCCTGGCCGCGGCGGCGTCCGAGGGCGCGCGGTACGCCGCGACCCTCGACCGCGGCCCGGCCGACGGCGCGGCTCGGACCCGGCAGCAGATCGGCGGCGCGATCTCGGGGCGGTTCGCGCAGGACGTGTCGGCGCGGCCGGCGACCGTGGACGGCGCGCCGGGCGTGGAGGTGGTGGTGCACGCGACCGTGCCGGCGCTCGGCATCGGCGGGCCCGGCATCTCGTTCACCGTCACCGGCCACGCGGTGGAGGAGCAGCGGCCGTGAAGCTCCGCCGGGCGGGAGGTGACGAGCGGGGGAGTGCGCTGGTCGAGCTGTCGTGGCTCGGCATCCTGCTGCTGGTCCCGCTGCTGTGGATCGTGGTCTCGGTGTTCGACGTGCAGCGCGGCGCGTTCGGGGTCAGCGGGGCCGCCCGCGCGGCGGGTCGTGCCTACGCGCTCGCCCCGACCGACGCGGAGGGTCGCGCGCGGGCGGACGCCGCGGCCCGCCAGGCGCTGGAGGACCAGGGCGTGCACGGGGCGCCGGTGTCCGTGACGATCAGCTGCTCGCCGTACCCGCACGACTGCCACAGCGGGACGTCGGTGATCACGGTCCGGGTGGCGTCCCGGATCGACCTGCCGCTGCTGCCGAGCTTCCTCGGCGGGCGCGCGCCGAGCTTCGCGCTGGACGCGACCCACACCGTCCCGATCGGGCAGTTCCAGGAGATCGACCGTGCCGCGCCGTGACCCCCGCGCCGAGCAGGGCCAGGCGACGCTGATGATCGTCGGGTTCGCGTTCGTGCTCGCGATGGCGGTCGCGCTGGTGGTCGACACCTCGGCGGCGTACCTCCAGCGGCAGGGCCTGGACACCGTCGCCGACGGCGCCGCGCTGCGGGGCGCGGACCTGGGCGCCACGGGCCGCGAGGTCTACACGAGCGGGGTCCCGCGCGACCGGCTCGACGTCACGCCCGCGGCGGTGCGCGGCGCGGTGCACGACTACCTCGTCGCGTCGGGTGCGTACGCGAGGTACCCCGGCCTCTCCTTCTCCGTCGACGTCGACCGCGCCACCTCGACCGTCAGCGTGCACGTCCAGGCGCCGCTGGACCTGCCGCTCACGGTGCCGGGCTCGCCCGGCACCGCCTCGATCGGCGCCAGCGGGTCCGCGATCGTGGTCGCCGAGCGGTGACCAGCAGCCTCAGTCCTGCGCCACCAACCCCTGCCGCACCGCGATGGCCAGCGCCTCGAGCTTGGAGTGCGCGCCGAGCTTCTGGGACAGGTTCGCGATGTGGTTGCGCACCGTGTGCACGCTGAGGTGCAGGCGCTGCGCGATCACGGCGTTCGTGAGCCCCTCGGCCACGAGCTCGAGCACCTCGACCTCGCGCCCGGTGAGCTCCGGCTGGGCGGGCGTGTCCCGGCGCTGCAGGCGGCGGAGCAGGCGGGCGAGCATCTCGGCGCTGATCACCGCCTCGCCCGCGGCGGCGGCGCGCACGGCGGCGCACACGTCGGCGACGCCGCGGCTCTTCGAGACGAACCCGGAGGCGCCGGCCGCGATCGCTCCCGTCAGCACCCGGTCCGCGGTGCTCGCGGTCAGCACGACGACCCGGGCCTCGGGGCGCAGCTCCAGCAGCTCGGGGATCGCGGCGACGCCGTCACCGTCCGGCAGCCGGTGGTCGAGCAGCACCACGTCGGGCCGGGCGCTCACCAGGAGGCGGCGCGCGGCCGCCAGCGTCGCGGCCACGCCGACCGTGTCGAGGTCCGGCTCCCGGTCCAGGACCATCGCGAGGCTCGTGGCGAGCACCTCGTGGTCCTCGACGAGGAGCACGCGGATGACGCCCTCCGGTGCGGGCTCGGGTCCGAGCTCCACGAGCGCCTCCCGTCGTCGCCCCCCGGTTTCCATGGTGCCGGTCCTGGGCCCCATGCACTAGGGCTCCTGGCCCCTCGGGCTCTGGGGCCCCTCCTGGCGGCCGGCCAGCATGGCGAGGGGAGGTGGGAGATGAGGAACACCCGACGCATCAGGGTGGTGGCGGCCGACGACGACGCGACCGTGCGGGCGGCCGTGCGCGACGTCCTCGAGGCCGACGGGCGGTTCGAGGTCGTCGGGCTCGCGGGGTCGGGGTACGAGCTGCTCGCCCTGACCAACCGCCACGAGCCGGACCTCGTGCTGGTCGACCTCCGGATGGAGGGCGGCGGGGTGGACGGCGTCCGGGCGGTCGCGACGCTGCCGGGGCCTCGGACCCTGCCGGCGGTGGTGGCGCTGAGCGCCCAGACCGCTCCCTCGGTCGTGGTCGAGACGCTCCGGGCGGGCGCGGTCGGGTACCTGGCGAAGGGCCGCAGCGGATCCGGACTGCCCGACGTGCTGGCCCGGATCGCGGCCGGCGACGTGGTCATCGCCGTGCCGTCCGCGTCGACGGTCCTCGCGCACCTGCTCATCACGCGGACCGCGGAGTCCGCCGCGGACTAGGCTGCGGTGTAACGCTCTCCCAGCGGAGGTCCCGATGCCGCCGACCGAGTTGCCGGAGATCCCCGTCGCCGCGCTCGTGCCCATGCTGGACGCCTCCGCGACCGCGATCGTCGCCGTGGACGCCGACGGCCGCGTCGCGCACGTCAACGACAGCCTCCGGCGGCTCTCCGGGTACGCCGCGGACGAGCTGCTCGGCCAGCCGGTCGAGGTCCTGATGACGGCGGAGGCGGGCGACCGGCACCCCGAGCACCGCGCCGGCTACCTGCGCGACCCGGGCCCCCGCGGCATGGGCACCGGGCTCGACCTGGTCGTGTGCCGCAAGGACCGCACTCGCTTCCCGGTCGAGATGGGCCTCGCCCCGATCCACACGGAGAGGGGAGTCTGGGTGGTCTGCGGGATCAGCGATGCCACGCCCCGCCTGGAGCTCCGGACGCTGGCGCGCCTGAACCAGGTGATCCTGCGCGCGACCGACGCCGGCGAGCTGTACGAGCAGGCCTGTCGCGTCGCCGTCGAGGAGGGGGGCTACCTCGGCGCGGCGGTCGCGGTGCCGGGCCCGGGCGCGTCGGTCCGCACGGTGGCCCGGGCCGGCAGCATCGACGACTACATCGACCGGGTCGAGATCTCGACGGACGTGACGGAGCCGGGCGGCCGGGGACCGATCGGTTCGGTGCTGCGGGAGGGCCGCAGCAGGTACGTCGGCGACTTTGCCACCGATCCCGCGATGGCGCCGTGGCGCGAGCTCGCCGCGTCCTTCGGCATCCGGGCAGCGGCGACCCTGCCCCTGACCTGCCAGGGCCGGACGGTGGCGGTGCTGTCGCTCTGGGTCGACCACCCGCGGACCTTCGACGAGAAGCGCCGGGCCGAGCTCGAAGGCCTGGCCGACAACGTGTCCTGCGCGCTCGACGGCTTCGACGCGACCGACCTGCTGGCCCGGCTGGCCCGCGACCGGGCGGTGCTCCTGCAGCGGCTGGTCGCCGCCCAGGACGAGGAGCGCGCCCGGATCGCCGCCGGCCTCCACGACGACCCCGTCCAGTCCCTGGCGGCGGTCGACCTCCGGCTCGGCCAGCTCCGGCGCCAGGTGGCGGCGCAGGCGCCGGCGCTCGTCCCGGCGCTCGAGCAGGTCCGGGTGATCCTCGACGACGTCGTCGCGGGGCTGCGCAGCCTGACCTTCGAGCTGGAGCCGGTGGACGCCGACGTCCCGCTGGGCGAGCTGTTGCGCGAGACCGCGGCGCAGGTGCTCACCGACCGGACGCCGGCCTGGCGGGTCGCGGGCGACGAGCCCGAGGACGACCCGGAGCGGCTGCGGCTGCCCGCCGCGACCCTGACCCAGGCGGTGCGGATCCTCCGCGAGGCGCTGCTCAACGTGCGCAAGCACGCCGCCGCTGACCACGTCGACATCGTCGTGGAGCCGGACCGGGACGGCATCGGCTTCGCCGTCCGCGACGACGGCGTCGGGACGCCGGAGCCGGTCTCCCCGCCCGGCCACCGGGGCCTGAAGACGATGCAGGAGCGGGCCGAGCTGGCCGGGGGGCGGTTCCGGTTCGACTCCGGGCCGGAGGGCACCACGGTGCGGTTCTGGCTGCCCCGGAGCGCCCTGTGGGCCGGCGGCTAGTGCCGAGGCACTAGCCGGAACCGCACGTCGGGCCCTGCTGCGCGGGTCCTGCGCCGACCACGATGGCTGCATGAGCCTCGTGGTCCTCTGCCTGGTCGCGCCCGCGGCCCTCCTGCTGCTGGCGTACTCCGTGCACACGGCCGTCGTCCGGCTCCGGGGCCGGTGGGGGCTGGGGACGGCCAGTCGCGGGGACGACGTCGTCGCGCGCCGGCTGTCCGCGGCCGTCGGGTGGCCCGCCGCCGAGCACGTCATGTCCGTCGCGCGGGCGCACGGCATCCGGCCGGCGACCATGGCGGACTGGCAGTCGCGGATCGGCTCCGACGCCCTTGCGGTCGCGGTCGCCGCGGGTGCCAGCGAGGAGCAGCTGCGCGCCCACCTCCAGGGTCACGAGACGCTCGACCCCTGGTCGATGGCGCTGACCGCCGAGCTGAACGGCTACTCGGCGCTGCTCAGCCGCTGAGCTCGATCAGCCCGTAGTGCCCGTCGTACCGGTGGTAGAGCACCCGCCCGTCGCCGGTGTCGCGGTCGAGATAGAACACGAACGGCTCGTCGAAGGTCTCCAGCCGGGTCCGGGCCTGGAGGTCGGTGAGCGAGGGCGGCGGGCAGGCGGCGGCGGAGCCGCCGTCGGTCAGCCGGTAGACCAGCGCCGGGTCGTCCGTGGCGACGTCGCGGTAGAGGAAGAAGTCGTGGTCGAGCAGCTCCATCTCGTACGTCGCCTGCTCGGCCGTCATCGGGCCGCTGGCGAACGACTTGTGGCGGACCACCTCGCGCTCGTCCTCGGGCACCTTGGCGATCGGCACGCGGTGCGGGGGAGCGGGCTGCCGCTGCAGGGTGCGGGTCCGGTCCTCGAGTCCGACCAGCTGGCGGCGCAGCCGGTCGACCAGGTCGTCGACGGCCTCGGGCATGGTGGCGGCGGCGGTCTTCGCCCGCACGGTGCGCCCGTCGACGTCCGCGGACGCCTCGGCGACGGCCGGCCGCTCCACGGCCGGGTCGTGCCGCCAGTCGAGCACGACGCGGGCGTTGCGCACGGGAAGGTGCCCGACGGCCAGGGCCCCGGAGATCTTGTCGTGGGCGTACTCCCCGGCGAAGCCTCCGACGTTGCCGCGCAGCGTCACCTCGACAGGCACCGGTTGGGTGGTGAGCGACATGGCGCACCTCGTTCCCGTATCGCTGGTTCAGTTGTCGACTCGATGCAACCGCCCGCGACCCGGGTTCGTCAGTGGCCAAGGTCCCGCCGGCAGCGGGCACGTCGGCCCGTGCTCAGTCCGCCACCCGCCCGACGTACCCCATGACGTTCCACGAGCTACCGGCGATGTTCACGCCGTAGAGCACCGTGCCGAAGTCCAGGCCGTCCCGGACCCGGACCACCGAGCTGATGTCGTCGGCGCGCCCGCCCGTCGGGTCGTCGACCACCTCGCCGGTGGCGGCGTCGAGGAACTCGTTGCGGAACCAGCCGACCCACAGCTTGTCGCCGACCGCGGAGAGCCGCAGCAGCACCCGGTTCGCCGCGAACGACGCCGGCCGGAACTGCTCGCTCTTGCCGGAGCGGGCGCTCATCCGGGTCAGGCCCGGGCGGTCGAAGTCGACGCCCTGGAAGACCCGGTGGAACAGCCCACTGGCGAAGATCGTGCGGCCCTGGACGGCGGCGTCGTACACCGGTCCGTCGATCTTCGGGTCGAAGTACGCGCGGCGAGCGCCGTCCCGGAACGAGAAGCGGACCATCGCGGTGTTGCGCGGGTAGCCCTCGGCCGTCGAGCGCTTGAAGCTGCCGACCGCGAGCAGGTCGCCGTCCACGCTGGTGAGGTAGGAGAGGTAGCCGCGCAGCGGCACCGGGAAGGCTCGCACCACCTTGCCGTGCGGGCCGTACACGACGATCCGGTTGCGCGGGAACTTCACGTCGTCCTCGAGCCGCTGCGCGACGACCAGGTGGTTGCCGACGGTCGTGAGGCCGGTCAGGTTCCGCACCCGGTGCGTCCGGCCGCGGTCGACCGCGCCGGTGTCGGGGTCGTAGGCCAGGACCCGGTCCGTGCTCGCGGTGAAGTACGGCGGGGCCGTCGCGTACCGGTCGTAGCCGTAGAAGTGGGTCTGGCCGGCGTAGAGCGCGTTCGGGGCGGCGACGAGGTCACCCCACCAGGGCAGCCGGGTGACGTGGAAGCCCGGCACCGGCTCCAGCGTGGTCGCGTCGAGCGCGGCGATGCCGTGCGTCGTCACCGGGTCCTCGAGGTAGAAGTGGCCGCCGACGTACGCCGCGTCGCCGCTCACGTCGACCGCGTTGACCTGGCGGTCCAGCGACGGGACGGCCACGTCGAGGCGCGCACCGGTCGCCGGGTCGAGCACGGCGAGGTTGCCCGCGGGCTCGCCGCCGGCCCGGGCGAAGGCGCCCCCCACCCAGAGCTGGCCGCCGTGCACGGCGAGGTCGAAGACCCCGCCGTTCGCCGACGGCCAGGTCCCCGTGCCGCCGGAGACCCGGGGGTCGAAGGCCGGGTCGGCGGCGCCGGTTGCCGGGTCGAGCGCGACCAGCCGGCCGGGCCGGCCGTCCACGGTGGCGTGGGAGCCGCCGGCGTACAGCGTGCCGCCGGTGGAGAGCAGGGTGTGGAAGCGGTACTCGCCCGTGTCGTCCGCCTGCACGTCGAAGGCCGGGTCGGTCGCGCCCGTGACCGGGTCCGCGGCGACCAGCCGGGCGCCGCCGACGTAGAGCCGGCCGCCCGCGAGGAGCAGCGCGCTCACCCCGTCGTCGGTCGGCGACACGAAGCCCGGGACCGTGGCGCCGGTGACCGGGTCGAACGCCTCGACGTGGTCGGTGCCGACGTAGACCCGGCCGGCGCCGGCCTCGAGCTCGGTGACCCGGGTGTCCTGGTCCGCCCGGAACGGCTGCGTCGAGCCGTCGGTGGCCGAGACCGCGCCGAGGTTGCCGCGGGTCGCCGCGCCCAGGTGGCCGAAGTCGCCGCCGACGTACAGCGTGTCGCCCTGGAGCGCCAGCGCGCTCACCAGGCCGTCGGTGGTGGCGTGGAAGTCCGGGTCGGCGGTGCCGTCGGCCAGCACGTGCTGGAGCCCGCCGCCGCGGCTGGTGGGGTGGTCGACGCCGAAGTCGCCGCCGACGTACCAGCCACCCTGGCCGTCGGGGACCGTCACCGACACCTGGCCGCTGGGCAGCACCGGCGCCGGCCGGTCCGCGCCGGTCGCGGTGTCGAGGACCCGCCCCGGCCCGGTGTACCGGCCGATCGTGGTGAAACCGCCGCGCGCGAAGACACGGTCGCCGCTGCTCACCACCTGGTCGACCCGGCCGTTCGCGACCACCGCGACCGCCGGCAGGTCACCGAAGTCGGGGTACGGCTCGACCGGGGCGGAGCGCTCGGCGGGCCGGAGGGCGGCGGCCCCGGAGGCGGCCAGACCGAGCGCCAGCGCGAGGGGCAGGGCGACGGCGAGGGGGCGTCGGGGGGACATGGCAGATGACCGTAGAAGCAGCGAAATCCGCCTGCGCGCGTTACGGTGAATCCTGGCCCTGACGTCTAGCCCATCCTCTCGGGAGGACCCATGACCAGCGCCCTTCGTTTCGGGGCGGCCGCGCTGACCGCGGCTCTGCTCGCCCTCTCGTGGGCCGTGCCGGCCCACGCGACCACCGTCTCGGACTACCAGCGAGACATCTTCTCGGCCACCAACCAGCAGCGCGAGCGCCACGACCTGGCGAAGTTCCGCCACCAGGCCTGCGTCCAGAAGTACGCCGTGCGCCAGGCGAAGCGGATGGCCCAGCAGGAGCGGATGTTCCACCAGGACCTCGGCGTCGTGCTGCGCCGCTGCCACCTGCACAAGGCCGGTGAGAACGTGGCCTACGGGTTCGACCTCGGCATCGCCGTGGTCCAGGTCGGCTGGATGCAGTCACCGCCGCACCGCGCCAACATCCTGGACCCCGCGTTCCGGCTGCTCGGCGCCGGAGCCCGCCGCGGCGACAACGGCGTCTGGTACGCCGCGCAGGTGTTCGGCCGGAAGTAGCCGGGCCCCGCCTCAGCGCACGGGCTCAGCGCACCGGGTCGAAGTACGGCGCCTGCTGCGGAGCGCCCTGCGTGGCGTGCGCCAGCTCCGAGACCGAGAACAGCGTCGCGGCCACCATCACGACGGCCACCAGCGCGCCCGCGATGCGGGCGCGGCGCCTCCGCAGCGCGGAGGTGGGGCGGACGTCGATGATCATGATCGAAACGGTTCCAGGTATTCGGACGATCCGCGGCGGAACGCTGCCTCAGCTTTGTGCGGTGCACAAACGTGCAAGAAGTGGGTAACGTTGCGCCGCGTGTCCGGGGGAGAGGGTGCTCGGGAGCCCGCGCTCCCGACGATCGTGATCGTCGACGACGCCGCCGAGGTGCGCTCGCTGGTGCGCACCCGCCTGCGGCTCTCGAGGAAGCTGCACGTCGTCGGCGAGGCCGCCGACGGCGTCGAGGCCATCGAGATGGCCCGGCAGCACCGGCCCGAGCTGATGCTGCTCGACGTCTCGATGCCGGTGATGGACGGGCTCGAGACGCTGCCCCGGGTGCTCGAGGCGTCGCCCGGCACCCGGGTGGTCATGTACAGCGGATTCCAGGAGCAGGGCCTCGCGCAGCGCGCGCTCGAGCTCGGCGCGTCGGTGTTCCTCGAGAAGTCCAGCTCGCTGGACACCCTCGCCGACGAGCTGGTCGCCGCGCTCAGCGCCGCCACGGCGCCGGTCGCCCCCGCGGTCGAGCCGGAGGAGCCGGACGAGGACGCGGACGCCGCGGTGCTGCGCGAGCACCTCGAGCGGTTCCGCGAGGTCTTCGACGACGCGGCGATCGGCATGGCGACCGTGACCCTGGCGGGCCAGGTCGTGCGTGCGAACGCCGCGCTCGCCGACCTCCTCGGCCGCCCGGTGGCCGAGCTGGTCGGCACGCCGTACGCCGCCTTCGTCGGCACGGCGGAGGGCCGGCTGGCGGCCGCCCTCCAGGAGATTCTCGACGGCACCAGCCGGGTCGTGCAGGTCGAGCACGAGGTGCCGCTCGGGAGCGTGCGCCGACAGGTGCTGGCGACCCTGGCACCGGTGCTCGACAGCGCGGGCCGGCCGCTCTACCTCTTCCTGCAGGTGCAGGACGTCACCGCGCAGCGGGCGGCCGAGGAGCAGCTGCGGCAGAGCGAGGCGAGGTTCCGGCTGATCGTCGAGGCGGTCGAGGACTACGCGATCTTCATGCTCTCGACCGACGGCGACGTGCAGAGCTGGAACGCGGGAGCGGAGCGGATCAACGGCTACGCCGAGGACGAGATCGTCGGCCGGCACTTCAGCACGTTCTACCCGCCCGAGGTCGTGGCCAGCGGCCACCCCGAGCGCGAGCTGGAGATCGCGCTCCGCGAGGGCCACTACGAGGAGGAGGGCGTCCGGGTCCGCAAGGACGGCACCCGGTTCTGGGCCAACGTCCTGATCACCGCGGTCCACGACCGCGACGGCCGGCACGTCGGGTTCGCGAAGGTCACCCGCGACAACACCGAGCGCCGCGAGATGCTCGAGATGCTCGAGCAGGCGGCCGAGGACCAGGCGCACTTCCTGGCGGTGACCGCGCACGAGCTGCGTACGCCGGTGGGCGTGCTCGCCGGCACCGCCGAGACCCTCCGCGAGCACTGGACGCAGCTCGACGACGCCGACCGGGACGGGCTCCTCGACGGGATGGTCAGCAGCGCCGCTCGGCTGCGCCGGCTGCTCACCGACCTGCTGACCGCGTCGCGGCTGCAGGCCAGTGCCCTGGAGATGTCCTCCGAGCCGGTCGACGTCCTCCGGCTCGCCGAGGCGGCGGTCGCGACCGCGCAGCGCATCCACCCGGCGGACGAGGTGCTCGTCGAGGGCGAGCCGGGCCTGGTCGTCGACGGCGACCCGGACCGGCTGGCGCAGGTGCTCGACAACCTGATCGGCAACGCGCTGCGACATGGCCGGCCGCCGGTCCGGGTGACGGTGCACCGGGTCGGGGACACCGTCGAGGTCGCCGTCGGCGACTCCGGCAGCGGCGTGCCCGAGGAGATGCGGGAGCGGCTGTTCGATCGGTTCGCGACCGGTCGTTCCCGCGGCGGCACCGGCCTGGGCCTGTTCATCGTGCGGCAGCTGGCGCGTTCCCATGCCGGTGACGCGGTCTACCTGCCGCCCGCGCCCGGCGAACCGGGGAGTGGACGGTTCGTGGTGTCGCTCCCGCTCGCCACCCCGAGCGTCTAGGCTTCGGCCGTGCCCATTCGCGTCCTCCTGGTGGACGACGTCGTCGAGGTACGCCGGCTGGTCCGCACCTCGCTCCGTTTCCGGGGCGGGTTCGAGGTCGTGGGCGAGGCCGCGGACGGTGCGGAAGCCGTCCGGCTGGCCGAGCAACTGCGTCCCGATGTCGTCGTGCTGGACCTCGGCCTGCCCGACATCGCCGGGCGCGAGGTCCTCAGCCGGGTGCGCGAGCACGCGCCGGCGTCCAAGGTCGTGGTGTTCTCCGGCCTGGAGACCGCCGACCGGGCGTGGATCCGGGAGAACTCCGCGGGCTACGTGCTCAAGGACTCCGACCTCGGGTACCTCGTCGACCTGCTGGAGTCGGTCGGGCGCCCCGAGGTCGCGCAGGCCGTCATCGACCTGCCCGACGACCTCAGCAGCGTCGCGGACGCGCGCCGGTTCGTGAAGGAGCAGCTCGCGGCGTGGGAGATCGGCGGACCGCTGGACGACGCGCTGCTGGTGGTCAGCGAGCTCGCCGCGAACGCGCTCACGCACGCGCGGTCGTCGTACCGGCTCCGGATCTCCGCGACGGCGATGGTGCTGCGGATCGAGGTCGACGACGCGGGCGCCGGCACGCCGGAGCCGCAGCCGCTCACCGACACCGAGGAGCACGGCCGCGGGCTGCACCTGGTCGACGCGCTGGCTGCCTCGTGGGGCATGGAGGCCGCCGAGACCGGCGGGAAGCGGGTCTGGGCCGAGCTGATGCTGCCGGCGTCCGCCGCTGCCGAGTAGGCCCCGCTGCCGTCGCGCCCGTACTCTTGCTCCTTGTGGCAGGACCGGACTTCGACGCAGAGATCAAGCAGCTCCAGGCGACCATGCGCACCATCGAGCAGGTGCTCGACGTCGACGCGATGCGCACGGAGATCGCCGACCTCGGCGAGCAGGTCGCCGCGCCCGACCTCTGGGACGACCAGGAGAACGCCGCCCGCGTGACCGGGCGGCTGTCGGCGCTGCAGGGCGAGCTGGACCGCTTCAGCGACCTCAACGGCCGCGTCGACGACCTGGCGATCATGGTCGAGATGGCGCAGGAGGAGGGCGACGCGGACGCGCTCGCCGACGCCGAGGCCGAGCTGGGCCGGCTGAAGAAGTCGGTCGAGGCGCTCGAGGTCCGCACGCTGCTCTCCGGCGAGTACGACGCCCGCGAGGCCATCATCACGATCCGCTCCGGTGCCGGCGGCGTCGACGCCGCGGACTTCGCCGAGATGCTGATGCGGATGTACACGCGCTGGGCCGAGCAGCACAAGTACCCCGTCGAGGTCTACGACGTCTCCTACGCCGAGGAGGCCGGCATCAAGTCGGCCGAGTTCGCGATCCACGCGCCGTACGCCTACGGCACGCTCTCCGTGGAGGCGGGCACGCACCGGCTGGTCCGGATCAGCCCCTTCGACAACCAGGGCCGCCGCCAGACGTCGTTCGCCGCCGTCGAGGTGGTGCCGGTGCTCGAGCAGACCGACGAGATCGAGATCGACGAGAACGACATCCGCACCGACGTCTTCCGTTCCGGCGGGCCCGGCGGCCAGTCCGTCAACACCACCGACTCCGCGGTCCGGCTGACGCACCTCCCGACCGGCATCGTGGTCAGCTGCCAGAACGAGAAGTCGCAGCTGCAGAACAAGGCCTCGGCGATGGTGGTCCTCAAGGCCAAGCTGCTCGCGAAGAAGAAGGCCGAGGAGGCCGCGCTCCGGAAGGACCTCGCGGGCGACGTGCGGGGCGAGTGGGGCGACCAGATGCGCAACTACGTGCTGAACCCGTACCAGATGGTCAAGGACCTGCGCACCGGCTTCGAGGTCGGCAACCCGCAGAGCGTCCTGGACGGCGAGATCGACGACTTCATCGAGGCCGGCATCCGGTGGCGCCGCGGCGCGGAGAAGGCCGCGGCCAACTGACGATCATCGGCAACCTGTTCTAGGTTGCCTCCATGAGGCGCGACCACTGGAAGCGGCGCAACGACCGGCTCGACCCGGCGACGGACTTCGTCGAGATCTACCGGAACGTCGTGATGCACGAGTTCCCGTGGGACATGAACCAGGCGTTGAGCTTCGCGCTGTTCCGCACCTACGCCGTGCCTGGCATCGGCAACCTGCTCGACCGCACCGGGGAGTTCACCGGGAACGTCCAGAAGCGGTACGACGACACCGCGCTGCTGCTCGAGCCGCCGACCCGCCTCGGCTTCGAGCACCCGGAGTCGAGGACCGCGATCCGCCGGATCAACGCGATGCACCGCGCCTACGACATCCCGAACGACCAGTTCGCCTACGTGCTGAGCACCTTCGTGGTCGTCCCGAAGCGCTGGCTCGACGACTACGGCAAGCGGCCGTTGACCCCGCACGAGGTCGAGGCGAGCGTGCAGTACTACCGCACGCTCGGGCGGCACATGAACATCAAGGACGTCCCGGAGACCTACGCGGGCTTCGAGCGGCTGATGGACTCCTACGAGGCCGAGCACTTCGCGTACGACGAGGGTGCGCGCCGGGTCGCCGACAGCACGCTGGCGCTGATGCGCACCTTCTACGCCAGGCCGCTGCGCCGGCCGGCCGGGATCTTCGCCAAGGCGCTCATGGACGCGCCGCTGCGCGAGGCGTTCCGGTACGACGCCCCGCCGGCGATCGTGCAGCGGGCCAGCCGCGCCGGGCTCCGGGCCCGCGGCCTGGTGCTGCGGGCCTTCCCGGCGCGGCGCGACCCCAAGCGGATCGAGGACATCTCCTGGATCCGCAGCTACCCGAACGGCTACGTCCTCGCGCAGCTCGGCACGTTCCCCGACGGCTCAGCCCGCGGCGGCCTGGGCGACGCTGACGCACCACCGGCCGGTGCGCTCGACGGCGTCGCCGGCGGCGGGCCCGCCGGAGTCACCGGCGAGGGTCACTGAGCAGGACAGCCAGGCGTCCCCGAACAGCCCGTGGAACGCCGTCGTGCCGTCGGCGCAGCGGACCGCGACCGACCGGCTGCCGAACCGGGGCGCGTCGGGCACCGCCCGGCAGCCGTCCGCCGTCGCGGCCGCACGCCGGTACCGGCCGGCCTGTCCCGGCGTGACCGGGGGAGCGAACACCCAGCCCTCGGCCGTCGTGCCGTCCGCGGCCGACCAGCGGCAGCCGTACTCGTGCGCCACGTCGGTCCCACCGTCCGCGAGCCGCGCGCGCTCGCCGTTCGCCCAGGTGTCGGCGGAGCCGGACTCGCCGCCGAGGGCGTCCTCGACCGCGGCGGGCGCGACCCGGGAGCAGAAGTCCGACCGGGCGACGGTGAGCGTGTCCGTGGCGAACTCCGCCAGCGGCGTCGGCGCCGCCGACGTGGGCGCGGGACCGGGCTCGGAACCGCCCGAGCAGGCCGTGGCCGCGAGCGCCAGGGCGGCCACCGCGACACCGATCCGTGACATGCGTCCCAACCTAGACGGCGGCATCACGGAACTCTCAGGCGGCTCGTCTACGCTCGACTTCCGTGATCCGCTTCGAGAAGGTGACCAAGACCTACCCGGGTCAGGGGCACAACGCCCTGGACCAGGTGTCGGTCGACGTGGAGAAGGGTGAGTTCGTCTTCCTCGTCGGTTCGTCGGGGTCCGGGAAGTCGACCTTCCTCCGGCTGGTGCTGCGCGAGTACCGCGCCACCTCGGGGCGCGTCTACGTGGCCGGCAAGGAGATCAACCGGCTGGCCAGCTGGAAGGTCCCGCGGCTGCGCCGCCAGATCGGCACCGTGTTCCAGGACTTCCGGCTGCTGCCGAACAAGACCGTGAGCGAGAACGTCGCGTTCGCGCTGCAGGTCATCGGCCGCTCGCGGTCGGAGATCAGCACCCTCGTCCCCGAGACGCTCGAGCTGGTCGGCCTCGAGGGCAAGGGCGACCGGATGCCCGACGAGCTGTCCGGCGGTGAGCAGCAGCGGGTGGCGATCGCCCGCGCGTTCGTGAACCGCCCGATGATCCTGATCGCGGACGAGCCGACCGGCAACCTCGACCCGACCACGTCGGTCGGGATCATGAAGCTGCTGGACCGGATCAACCGGACCGGCACCACGGTCCTGATGGCCACCCACGACGCCGGGATCGTCGACCAGATGCGCAAGCGCGTCATCGAGCTCGACGACGGCCGGGTCGTGCGCGACCAGGCCCAGGGCATCTACGGCTTCCAGCACTGACCCGAGCACGACCGAACGACGAAGAGGACCTCCACCTTCATGCAGCTTCGCTACGTCTTCTCCGAGCTCGGCCAGGGCCTGCGCCGCAACCTGTCGATGCACCTCGCGGTGATCCTGACGCTGTTCGTGTCGCTGACCCTCGTCGGCCTCGGCGTCCTCCTCAACACCCAGGCCGACCGGGCCGCCCAGCAGTGGGGCTCCGAGCTCCAGATCACGGCGTTCCTCTGCAAGGCCCGCGACGACAACCCGGCGTGCACCAGTGAGGTCACCGACGCGCAGAAGGAGCGGATCGCCAAGGTCGTCGAGGAGAACCCCGAGGTCGCCGACTACCGGTTCGAGACCAAGGAGGAGGCCTTCGCGAAGATCAAGGAGCTCCTCGGTGCCGACAAGTTCGAGGGGGCGAACCCCGCCGCGACCGCCGACGACATGCCGGAGTCCATCTGGATCACGCTCAAGGATCCCGACCAGTACCAGGGCATCGAGAGCGCGATCGTCGGGCTGGACGGCGTCAGCACCGTCCGCGACCAGCGGCAGGTGGTCGGCCCGGTCCTGCAGGGCCTCGACGTGATGCAGAAGGGGGCGCTGCTGATCGCGGCGTTCCTGGTCCTCGCGGCGCTGCTGCTGGTGGCCAACACGATCCGGCTGGCGGCGTTCGCGCGGCGCCGCGAGATCGGCATCATGCGCCTGGTCGGCGCCTCCTCGCTCTACATCACCCTGCCGTTCCTCATGGAGGCGCTGGTGACCGCGGCCATCTCGGTGGCGATCGCGGTGGGGGCGCTCGGGGCGTTCATGTGGTTCGGCGTGCACGGCCGCCTGGAGGACCTGGTCGGGTTCATCCCGTGGATCGGCCTGGACGAGTTCTGGGTCGCGGCGGTGGTCGTGGCGATCCTCGGCCCGGTCCTGACCCTGCTTCCGACACTCGTGTTGACGCGCAAATACCTCAAAGTCTGATCCGCGCGCGTTACCGTCGACGCGTTCTCTTCCCCGAACACGAAGGCAGACCGGTGCGTCTCTTCCCCCGTGCCGCACGCCCTCGCCTGGCGGCAGCCACCGTGGCCTGCTCGCTGGCGGTGGGTGGGCTCGCCGTCCCCCTCGCGAACGCGGGTCCCAGGAAACCCCACGACCTCAAGCACCAGCAGCAGCAGGCCCAGGCCCAGGTCAAGCACGCCCAGCACGACCTCGACGAGTCGAGCAGCCGGCTGCGCGCCGCCCAGGCCGCCGTCGACACGGCGGTCCGCGAGCTGTCGGTGGCCCGCGGCGAGCTGCAGGCGGCCAGCGCCCGGTTGCAGGCCGCCGAGATCCGCGACCGCGAGATGCAGCAGCAGCTCGAGGCCGCCGAGGAGAGGCTGGCCCGCGCGCAGTCGGACCTCGCGGCCGGCCAGACCGCGCTCGCCGACCAGCGGTTCAAGCTCACCGACACGGTCACCGACATCTACGAGCAGGGCGACCCCCAGCTGCTGGCCTTCATGAGCCTGCTGAAGTCGCAGTCCACGAGCGACCTCACCCGGCAGGAGGCGCTGAACGACGCGATCGTCGGCCGCGAGGCCCGCGCGTACGACGACCTGCACGCCGCCGAGGTGCTCCTCCAGGTCCGCGAGAACCAGGTGCAGGAGGCCCGCGACGAGGTCGAGGTGCAGCGCCAGGCCGCCGCCGACCACCTGGTCACGATGGAGCGGCTGCACCAGGACGCCGCCGACGCCCGCGACAAGGTGGCCGTGCTGGTCGAGACCCGGCGCGACCGGCGCGCCGACGCGATCGCCGCCCGCCAGGCCGACCTGAAGGACCTGCAGGAGGCCAAGCGCCGCGAGAACCATGTCAAGCAGCTGATCCTCGCGGCGGCCCGGCGGGCGCGGGGCGGCTACAACGGCCCGACGAACGGGCTGTTCATCCGGCCGGTGCCGGGCTACGTGACCTCGCCGTTCGGCTACCGGATCCACCCGATCTACCACTACTGGGGCCTGCACGACGGCACCGACTTCGGCGTCTCCTGCGGCGAGCCGATGCGCGCGATCGCCGGCGGCACCGTGATCGCCCGCTACTGGTCCGACGTCTACGGCAACCGCCTGTACCTCAACCTCGGCCAGATCAACGGCAAGAACGTCACCGCCGTCTACAACCACGCCACGTCGTACCGCGTCGGCGTCGGCCAGCACGTCGACCAGGGCGACGTCGTCGGGTACGTCGGCTCGACCGGCTGGTCCACCGGCTGCCACCTGCACTTCTCGATCCTGGTGAACGGCACCGCCGTCGACCCCATGAACTGGCTGCCCTAGCGGGGACGCGCCAGCGGACCCGCTGATGGTGGTCGAGCGAGCCGCGCGGCCGAGGAAGGAGGCCGCGACCGGCGTGTCGAGACCCGGTGACCCGACGTACCTCCTGAAATGGTTTCTCCTCCCCTGAGAGGATGGTGGGATGGCCAAGGAACAGGGGCGCAAGCTCGTCGCGCAGAACAAGAAGGCGCGGCACGACTACCACATCGAGGACACCTACGAGGCCGGCCTGGTCCTCCAGGGCACCGAGGTGAAGTCGCTGCGCCTGGGCCGCGCGTCGCTCGTCGACGGGTTCGTGGACATCGACAACCACGAGGCCTGGCTGCACGGCGTGCACATCCCCGAGTACTCCCAGGGCACCTGGACCAACCACTCCGCCCGGCGCAAGCGCAAGCTGCTGCTCAACCGCGAGGAGATCGACAAGATCGAGAAGCGGGTCAACGAGAAGGGCCTGACCGTCGTCCCGCTGCAGCTGTACTTCAAGGACGGCCGGGCGAAGGTCGAGATCGCGCTCGCCAAGGGCAAGAAGTCGTGGGACAAGCGGCACGCGATCGCCGAGCGCACCGCCAAGCGGGAGACCGAGGTCGCGGTCGGCCGGCGCCTGAAGGGCATGCGTGACTGACGCGCACCCCGACGTCGCCGCTGTCCGGGGGTTCTGGGAAGGACTCGGCCTGCCCGGGCTGTTCGACACGCACGTGCACTTCCTGCCGCCGAACATCCAACGCGCGGTC
Organism: Nocardioides aquiterrae; assembly: GCF_039526625.1. Lineage (NCBI taxonomy): Bacteria > Bacillati > Actinomycetota > Actinomycetes > Propionibacteriales > Nocardioidaceae > Nocardioides > Nocardioides aquiterrae. The sequence goes on along the minus strand of NZ_BAAAJE010000008.1, from coordinate 5,088 downwards.
TACGCCCAGTTCGACGCGGCCGGCCCGAAGATCGGGCGCGCGTGGCCGATCCGCTACCGGCAGGACCACGCGGAGCGGGTGGAGATCCTCCGCGCGATGGGGGTCCGCCGCTTCCCGACCCTGCCGTACGCGCACAAGCCGGGCATCGCTGTGTACCTCAACGACTGGGCGGCGGGCTTCGCGCGCGACGTGCCGGAGTCGCTGTGGTCGGGGACGTTCTTCCCCGAGGAGTCGGCGGCGGCGTACGTCGGGGAGCTGGTCGCCGCCGGTGTCGAGGTGTTCAAGGTGCACCTGCAGGTGGGCGAGTTCCACCTCGACGACCCGCTGCTCGACGGGGTGTGGGGGCTGCTCGAGGACGCCGGGACGCCGGTCGTCGTGCACGCCGGGTCGGGTCCGGTCGGCAACGACTTCACCGGCCCGGGCTCGACGGAGCGGCTGCTGCGGCGCTTTCCTCGCCTGACGCTGCTGATCGCGCACATGGGCGCGCCCGAGTGTGCGGAGTTCCTCGACCTCGCCGAGCGCTTCGAGCGCGTGCACCTGGACACGACCATGGTGTTCACCGACTTCTTCCCGCCGTACCCGGGTGAGCTGGTGCCGCGGCTGCGCGACCTGGGTCAGCAGGGGAGCGGGAAGGTGCTGCTGGGCAGCGACTTCCCGACCATCCCGTACCCCTACGCCCACCAGCTCGAGGGCCTGGCCCGGCTCGACCTCGGGGACGACTGGCTGCGCGCGGTGTGCTGGGAGAACGGGCTGCGGCTGTTCGGCCCGGCCCGGGGCTGACCTTCGGTCCCGCTGACCCGCGGGGTAGTGGCGATACTGGGCGCGTGGACCCCTGGAGCCAGATCGCGGCCGAGCGTCGCTCCCTCGCGGACCTGCTCGACACGCTGAGGCCCGAGCAGTGGGCGACGCCGAGCCTGTGCGGGGCGTGGTCGGTGAAGGAGGTCGCCGTGCACCTGAGCGCCGGCCCGGCCGTCCCGGGCCGGACGTTCCTCAAGGCGATCGTCGCGGCCCGGGGGCGCTTCGACCGGGCCAACGAGCTGGTCGTGCGGTGGCGCTCGGACGTCGGGCCGGAGCAGGTCACCGGGTGGCTCCGCCAGTACGCCGAGGACCGGTTCACGCCGCCGACGATGGACTGGCACGCCCCGTTCAGCGAGCTGCGGATCCACACCCAGGACATGGTCGTGCCGCTCGGCCTGGACGCCGGGGTCCCGCTCGAGCCCTGGCGCGACGTCCTGGAGTTCCTGGTCTCGCGGGCGGCGCGGCGGGGCTTCGTCCCGCGGGGCCGGCCCGACCTCGCGGTCACCGCGACCGACCTGGGCTGGTCGCACGGGTCCGGCCCCGCCGTCGCCGGGCCAGCGGCGGCGCTCGCCCTGGCGCTGGCCGGCCGCGGCGCCCTGGCCGACCGGCTCGAGGGCCCCGGCGTACCCGCCCTGCGGGCGTGGTGCGGGAATCCCTGATGCCCGCCCGGTGTTGGACCCGTAGACTGAACGCACAACTCAAGAGGGGCTGATCGGTTTCGACTTGGGACGTTAGTTCCAGGGGAAGCGGGTCGAGGAGCCAGCGTCATCTCGTAAACGATCGCTGGGAACCAATAACTGCCAACGCTAAGCGCAGTTCCTTCGCTCTCGCCGCCTGAGCGGTGATCGAAGCGTCAGACCGGGTATCCGTCTCCGACCCGGACCCTGGCGTCATCTAGGAGACTTGCTGCTCACTCCGCGTCACGGAGGGTGAGCGGGACTATTCCGTGACTGAGCCTGTCGGGGACGTGTCCGTGCGAGCCCCGAGGCCGAGAAAAGCGACATCACGGACTGCACCCGGAGAAGACCTGGTTCGACGCTCGAGGACCGGGGTTCGATTCCCCGCAGCTCCACTCGCAAGAGACGCCCCCGGCGGCAGCGCACAGCGCTGCCGCCGGGGGCGTTCGAGCGTGTGAACCGAGTCAGCGATCGCGGATCTGCGTCTGCGGGCAGGGTCGACACTGTGAGATCCCGGGCCCGCGTGCATGGTGCGCTACAGTTTCCGGCGCGACCGCGGCCAACCGTCGTGGAACTCGCCCTCTAGAGACCGGACGTGGGACAGCCATGTCCGGATCACAACAGGAGAGTGGGTTCTAGTGAACGACGACGATGCCATGGAGCGGCCGCGACGCGCGCTGTCCATCAGGTCGCAGGCAGTGCTGAAACGGCTCGATGCCGCCGTGACTCATGCCGCGAAGGCACGCCATGTCAGGGCTCTTGAGCAGTGGGCAGCCGAGCAGGACGTCGATGCCCCCTATCCGGCGCTCGCCGAGGCGGTAGCCGAGGCTCGGTTCGAGCACGAGGTTCTCCTTCGGGCCCTCGGCCCCTGGGCCGCGCTGGAGGAAGACCCGATCGGCGTCCTGTCCGCCGAAGAAGGGCGACGCCGAGCGGCCGAATGGCGGCGGCGCCTCGCCAGGTCGGACGACAGCGATGACTGGTACTAGCCTTCACCCCGCGGTCGCGGCCGAGTGTCTGGTTGGGGCGTCTCCCGAGGCGCCCCAACCGGGCTCGTCGGTATCCACAACGCCGTCTCGGCTTCCTGCGCCGCGCCGGGCTTCTGGCGCCGCCGAGGCCGAGTAGGGCGTTCTGCCGATGGCGCCACACGGTCGGCGCCGGTCTGATGGGAGGACCTGGCGCTCGCCAGGTCGCCGGGTCGCGCGTCCGCATCCGTGCGCACGGAGGGGAGAACATGAGCCAGCATGAGTCGACCGTCGGCGGGGGGGCCGGGGGCCCTCGGCGGATGAGCATCCTCCGGCTCCAGCGCTTCGTCCGCTCGAGCATGTGGCTGCTGCCGGTCGGCTGCCTGATCGTGGGTGTCCTCCTCGCCGTCGCCACGCTCGCCGTGGACCGGGCGACGGGCTACGGGCTCGTCCCGCAGAGCGTGACCGGGACGCCGGCCGACGCCCAGACGATCCTGTCCTCGTTCGCCACCGCGCTGGTGTCGCTGACGTCCCTCGTCCTGACGGTCACCCTGGTCGCGGTCCAGCTCGCGATGGGCCAGTTCTCGCCCCGCATCGTGGGGGCGCTGCTCGCCGACCGGTGGAGCCAGCTCGCGGTCGGGTTGTTCGGCGCGAGCTTCCTGGTCGTCGTGCTGACCCTCCGCGAGATCCGCGGCTCCACCTCCGGCACGGTGCCCGGACTGGCGATGCTCCTGTGCTACTCCCTGATGCTCGCCAGTCTCGTCGTGCTCGTCCTGTTCGTGCACCACGCCGGCCAGGGCCTGCGCGCCGCTGGGCTGATCGACCTGGTCGGCGACCGCAGCCACGAGTTCATCGTCCGCGAGCACGGAGACCAGCCCGTCCTCACCGGCGGCCCCGACGCGATCGTCGCCGAGGAGCCCGGCAACGTGATCCGCGTCGACCGCCCGGCCCTCGTCGCCGTGGCCCGAGAGGCGGACTGCGTCCTGGAGCTGGTGCCCGTTGTCGGGGACTTCGTGGTCGGCGGCGCGCCCCTGTTCCGGGTGCATCCGACGACCCGGTCCACGGCGAGCACGGCCGGGAACCCTGCCGGCCGGATCCGGGCCAGCGATCTCACCCGTCATGTCCTGCTCGCCTCGGAGCGCGTGCACACCGAGGACCTGGCCTATGGCTTCCGCAAGCTGGTCGACGTCGCCGTGCGGTCGATCGCCCAGCCGTTCAACGACCCCACGACGACGGTCCAGGCGCTGCACCGGCTGCACGACCTGCTCCGTCAGATCGCCCCTCGCCCCCTGCTGAGCGGTGAGCACCGCGACGGGGACGGCGTGGTGCGCCTGGTCGAGCGGACCGTCAGCTGGGACGGCTACGTCCGGCTGGCCTTCGACGAGATCCGCCTGGCCGGGGCATCGGAGCCGCAGGTGACCCGGAAGCTGTGCGCGGCCCTGGCCGACCTCAAGTCCGTCGCACCGCCCGACCGGCAGGGGCCGCTGGACCGCCAGCTCCGGCTGCTGAGCTCGGCGGTCCGACGCTGCTACGAGGACGAGGAGGACGTCGTCGCGGCGCTCACGCCGGACACCGAGGGCATCGGGTCGGGCGCCGACGTCACCGTCGCACCCGCTCTCGGGCTCCCTCCTGGGTGAGGACGGATAGCCCTCACGTCCGCCTGGTGAAGCGGACGCTGCCGTCGGGCATCCGGTCGGTGCGGTGGCGGGTGTCGTGGGCGCGGTGGTGGTGGAAGGAGCAGAGCAGGACGCCGTCGGCGAGGTCGGTGTGGCCGCCTGTGGCCCAGGGGTGGCCGGCGTGGTGGGCTTCGCACCAGGGGGCGGGGATGTCGCAGCCGTCGGCGGCACAGACCGGGTAGCGGATCGCGAGGGCTTTGCGTTGGGCGGGTGAGAACAGCCGCCGGGTGCGGCCGAGGTCGAGGACGGTGCTCTTCCCGTCGAGGACCGCGGGCAGGATCGAGGCGGTGCAGGCCAGCCGTCGGGCGTGGGCGGCGGTGATGGGCTCGTCGGCGAGGTGGGCGACGCCGAGCTGGTTGCGGAGCTGGTCGAGGCCGACGGTGATGATCACGGTGGTGGCGTCGCCGCCGTGCAGGGGCAGCCGCTGGGGGTCGATGGCTTCGAGGAACGCGGCGAACGCGGCGCCGAGGCGCTGGTCGTAGGGGCGGCGGTCCTCGACCGGCCCGGCACTGTCTGGCTGGTCGTCTGCGCGGCGGGGTGAGGTGTAGGCGTGCAGGTAGGTCAGGAACCGGTCGGCGGTGGCGTGGTCGGTGCGGATGTGCAGGTCGGTGGTGCCGTCGCCGCGGCGCCGGACCCGGACGAACACGTTGTCCGCGGCGTGGGCCTCCTCCTGGGCCAGCAGCCGTCCCTCGATGTCCTCGGCGACCTGGGGGGCGACGACCTCGAGGACCCGGCGGCCCAGGATCCGCAGCTGCCGGGGCCCGAACCGGGCGGCCTCGGTCACCAGCCGCTCCTCGGCCGCCGCCCGGGTCTGGTCGTTCACCTCGGCCGGGAGCGCGTCCACGGCGCGGACCACGACCTCGGCCTGGGCGAGGTTGAGGTCCCCGGAACGCAGCGCGCCCCCGACGGCCGGGTGCTGGGCCAGGGCCCGGCCGAGCCGCAGCCGGCGGCGGCACTCGCCGCGGTCGCGGCGGC
>NZ_BAAAJE010000007.1:181416-190316 GCF_039526625.1 Nocardioides aquiterrae | reverse complement strand
AGGCACCTGCAGTAGCGCCGACTCGACCCGCTAGGCACCTGCAGTAGCGCCGACTCGACCCCGCCACGCACCTGCAGTAGCGCCGACTCGACCCGCTAGGCACCTGCAGTAGCGCCGACTCGACCCCGCCACGCACCTGCAGTAGCGCCGACTCGACCCGCCACGCACCTGCAGTAGCGCCGAGTCGGCGTCAGATCCAGCGGCGGTACTTGAACACGCCCCAGAGGGTCAGGCTGACGAGCAGCATCAGGACGAGCGCCAACGGGTAGCCGCCGGCCCAGTGCAGCTCGGGCATGTGGTCGAAGTTCATGCCGTAGACGGTGCCGACCAGCGTCGGCGCGAACAGGATCGCCGCCCAGGCCGAGATCCGCTTGACGTCGTCGTTCTGCTCGATGCTCGCCTCGGACAGCGCGCGCATCTCCTCGTTCTGGCGCTGCGCGACCAGCGTGGCGTTCACGGTGAGGATGTCGCGGAGCAGCTGCCGGAACCCGTCGACCTGCTCGATCACCTGGATCAGGTGGTCCTCGACGTCGCGCAGGTAGCGCTGGAGCTCCTCGTCGGTGCCGTACTTCGCGAAGCCGGCCGTCAGCGCGGCCAGCACGGCGGCGAGCGGCCGGGTCGCGCGCTGGAACTCGATCACCTCGCGGGTCAGCTCGTAGATGCGCCGCGAGACGCCGGGGTCGCTGCCGAAAACCTCGGTCTCGATCTCGTCGATGTCGTTCTCGAGGCCGGCCACCACCGGGAGGTAGCCGTCGACGACCCGGTCGAGGATCGCGTAGAGGATCGCCTCGGGCCCGAGCGCCAACAGGTCCGGGTTGGACTCGAGCCGGCGGCGCACGGCGGACAGGTCCGGGGACTCGGAGTGCCGGACGGTGACCACGAAGTCCGGGCCGACGAAGAGGTGCACCTCGCCGAACTCGACCTCCTCGCGGGAGTCGACGTAGTGCGCGGCGCGGAGCACGACGAACAGCGTGTCGTCGTACCGCTCCAGCTTCGGCCGCTGGTGCGCCACGATGGCGTCCTCGACGGCGAGCTCGTGGAGGTCGAACTCCTCCGCCAGCGACCCGAGCTCGTGCTGGTCCGGGCGGTAGAGGCCGATCCAGGCGACCGCCCCCTCGTGCTCGCGCAGCGAGCGGTAGGTGTCGGCGAGGCTCTCGGGCGAGGCGACGCGGTCGCCGGCGACGTAGACGGCGCTGTCGACGATGCTGACCCGGTCGCCGATCCGCTCGACCGCCAGCGAGGCCCCGGGCGTCGCCGGGGTACGGCGGCGCACCCGACCGGTCAGCGACCTGATCGGCTTGAAGGGGGACCGCTCCGACACGGCTCGGAGCGTACGCCCGGGCTCAGCCGGCGGGCCACTCCGGCGGGAAGTCCGCGGCCGCCTTGTCGTGCGCCTTCTGGAGCTTCTTGCGGGCCTTGGTCGGCAGCCGGTCGCCGAACACCGTGCCGTTCGTGTGGTCGGTCTCGTGCTGGAGGCACCGCGCCAGCAGCCCGTCGCCGGAGAACTCCACCGGCTCACCGTCCAGCCCGGTGCCGGTCACGGTCGCGAAGTCCGGCCGGGCGCACTCCACGAACGCCCCGGGGAACGACAGGCAGCCCTCGTCGTCCTCGTCGAGCTGCCGGTCGCGGCCCTCGGGCAGGGTGAGCACCGGGTTGCAGACCACGCCGACCGTCCGGGTGCCCGACGCGTCGGGGCAGTCGAAGACGAACATCGCCACGTCCTCCCCGATCTGGCACGCGGCCAGGCCCACCCCGTCGGCGGCGTTCATGGTCGCGACCATGTCGGCGGCCAGCGCCCGGAGCGCGTCGTCGTACGCCGTCACGCGCTGCTGGGGGCGGTGCATCACCGGCGTGCCCCAGCGGGTGATCGGCCGGGCGGTGCCGCCGTCCGGGAGGGGGCCGTGCGGGGCGCGGGGCTCGTCGGGCATGGAGGGGAGCGTAGCGACCGTGTGACGGGCCCCACGACGCGAGTTGTAGCCCTGAGTGTAACTCCGAGTTACATTGGCGGCATGTCGTTGATCCAGAGCCTCCGGCCCGGCGGGAAGCACGGGCTGTCCAGCAAGGAGAGCCGGGACCCCATCGGGTACGCCGTCGCCGCGTTGAGCCGCCTCGCGCAGAGCGACGTGCTGGACCGGGTGGGCCTGCGCAGGCAGGCCGAGCAGGCGGTCTTCACCACCACCCGCAGCGGCTTCCGGACCATCACCGCCGCCAGCCGGACGTTCGCGAAGGCCGGCACGAAGGGCTCAGCCGGCGTCCGCCCGGCGGCCACTGCGGGGCGCGGCGCCTTCGACCTGACCCCGACCGAGGACGAGCAGATGCTCGTCGACGTGGTCACCGAGCTGGCGACCGAGGTGCTCCGGCCCGCGGCCGCCGCCGCCGACGAGGCGTGTGCGGCGCCCGAGGACGTGCTCGCGGCCGGGCGCGACGTCGGCCTGCCGATCCTCGGGCTGCCCGAGGCTCTCGGCGGCATCTCCGAGGAGCGCTCGGCGATGGCCGGGACCCTGGTCGCCGAGGCGCTCGCGCACGGCGACATGGGCCTGGCCGTGGCCTCGCTGGCGCCCGGCTCGGTCGCCACCGCCATCGGGCTGTGGGGCACCGACGCGCAGCAGCAGACCTACCTCCCGGCGTTCAGCGAGGACGACGTGCCGGTGGCCGCGATCGCGCTCACCGAGCCGACCGTGCTGTTCGACGTGATGAGCCCGTCGACGACCGCCACCCGGACCGACGACGGCTTCGTCCTCAACGGCGTGAAGTCGGCGGTCCCGCGCGGCGCCGAGGCGGAGCTGTTCGTGATCGGCGCGTCCCTCGACGGCACCCCGGCGCTGTTCCTGGTCGAGTCCTCGACCGCCGGCATCGAGGTCGTCGCGGACCCGGCGATGGGGGTACGCGCGGCCGGGCTCACCAAGCTCGACCTGACCGACGTCCACGTCCCGGCCGACGCGCTCCTGGGCGCGACCGACGGGTCGACGTACGCCGAGTGCGTCCGCCTGGCCCGCATCGCCTGGTGCGCGCTCGCCGTCGGCACCGGACAGGCCGTCCTCGACTACGTGGTGCCGTACGTCAAGGAGCGCGAGGCGTTCGGCGAGCCAGTCGCCCACCGCCAGTCGGTGGCGTTCATGGTCGCGAACATCGCGATCGAGCTGCAGTCGATGCGGCTGCTGACCTGGAAGGCCGCGGCCCGCGCCGCGGCGGGCAAGGACTTCACCCGCGAGGTCGCGCTCGCCCGGAAGCTGTGCGCGGACAAGGGCATGCAGATCGGCCTGGACGGCGTGCAGCTGCTCGGCGGGCACGGGTTCGTGAAGGAGCACCCGGTGGAGCGGTGGTACCGCGACCTGCGTGCGATCGGCGTCATGGAAGGTGCGGTGCTGGTCTGATGGCCATCAATCTGGACGACCCGAAGAAGTTCCGGCCGCTGGTCGGGCAGGCCCACCAGGTCGCGATGAACATGCTGCGGCCGATCTCCCGCAAGTACGACAAGGCCGAGCACGAGTACCCCAAGGAGCTCGACATGCTCGCCGCGATGATCGACGGGCTCTCGGAGTCGGGGGCGAGTGAGGGCGCCGGCGCGGCCGGCGTGAAGCGCACCGACGACGGTGCCGACGGCGCGGTCCGCAACGGCACCAACCTCGCCTCGGTGATGTCGATCGCCGAGATGTGCTGGGGCGACGTCGGGCTGCTGCTGTCGATGCCCCGGCAGGGTCTCGGCAACTCCGCGATCGCGTCGGTCGCCAACGACGAGCAGCACGAGCGGTTCGACGGGGTCTGGGCGTCGATGGCGATCACCGAGCCCGGCACCGGATCGGACTCGGCGAACATCCGGACCACCGCCGTCCTCGACGGCGACGAGTACGTCATCAACGGCGAGAAGATCTTCGTCACCGCCGGCGACCGGTCCGACGCGGTCGTCGTCTGGGCGACCCTGGACAAGGAGCTCGGCCGGGCCGCGATCAAGTCGTTCGTGGTGCCGAAGGGCACGCCGGGCATGACCGTCGAACGGCTCGACCACAAGCTGGGGATCAAGGCCTCCGACACCGCGACGATCCGCTTCGAGAACTGCCGGGTGCCGAAGGAGAACCTGCTCGGCTCCCCGGAGATCGACGTGAAGCAGGGGTTCGCCGGCGCGATGGCGACCTTCGACAACACGCGCCCCCTGGTCGCGTCGATGGCGGTCGGCTGCGCCCGGGCGGCCCTGGACCTGACCCGGGAGCTCCTCGAGCGGGCCGGGGTGACGGTCGACTACGACCGCCCGGCGCTCGCCCAGCACGCGGCCGCGGCGAAGCTCCTCCAGATGGAGGCCGACTGGGAGGCCGCGCACCTGCTGATGCTGCAGGCGGCGTGGATGGCCGACAACCGCAAGCCGAACTCGCTCGAGGCCTCGATGGCCAAGGCGAAGGCTGGCCGGGTCGGCTCCGACATCACGCTGTCGTGCGTCGAGCTCGCGGGCTCGGTCGGCTACAGCGAGGGCGAGCTGCTCGAGAAGTGGGCGCGGGACTCGAAGATCCTCGACATCTTCGAGGGCACCCAGCAGATCCAGCAGCTGATCGTGGCCCGCCGCGTGCTCGGGCTGACCAGCGCCGAGCTGAAGTGAGGAGCAGGCATCCGGCGAGTCACGAGCCGGGTGCCGCAGCGACGAAGGTCGAGCAAGCCGTCCGACCGAGGAACGAGGTCGGAACCGGCGGGTCGAGACCACGTCAGACCACGAGGGGAGCGAGCCGCTCCACGTCGTCCGGACCGTCCAGGTCCGCGACGGCGAGGAACACGGTGTCGACACCCCGGTCGGCCAGCGCACCGTAGCGGTCGCGCTGCTCGGCCGGGGTGCCGGCGTACGTGCGCTCGGCGTACGCCGCCGCCTTCGTCGTGCCCCGCAGCCGCTCGACCCGGGCCCAGGTGTCCTCCCGGTCGCGACCGACGGTCGGCAGGTCGAGCACCGTGACCGCGACGTCGGTGCCCGCGAGCGCGCGCAGGGCGCGGTCGACGTGCTCGGTGCGCACGTTGACGGCGTCGGCGTGCTCCCGCGCGACCGCCAGCATCCGGTCGCCGGAGCCCCCGAGGATGATCGGGATGTCGTGAACCGGCCGCGGGTACGACGTCGTCTCGGGCAGGTCGGCCGAAGGCCTGGTCCCCGGCGCCCACAGCGCGCGCATCGTGGCGATCGCCCGCTCGACCCGGTCGACGCGCTCGCGCGGCGGCGGGAACGGGACGCCGTACGCCGCGTGCTCGCGCTCCCACCAGCCCGCCCCCAGGCCGACGAACGCCCGGCCGCCGGAGAGCGCGTCGAGCGTCGCGGCGGCCTTCGCGGTGATCCCCGGCGGCCGGAACGTCACCGGCGTCACCAGGGTCCCGAGCTCGAGGCGGGTGTCGAGGCCGGCGAGCAGGCCGAGGGTGACCCAGGGCTCCGGGATCGGCGCCCAGGCACGGTCGACCTGCGGGATCTGGATCAGGTGGTCCATGAGGGCGATGCCGGCGAAGCCCGCCGCGTCGGCGGCCAGCGCGACGCCGGTCAGCCACGCGGGTGGCTCCTCGCCCCACGGGAACCGGCTCACCTGGAGCACGAACCGCAGCCCCTGCGAGGAGCGGCGTTCGACTGGACGGGTCGTGTGCCTGAGCCCGACCTCCGGGTCGGTCTGGGGCACACGACCCGAAGGCGCGACGTGGTGGACGACGTCCCAGCCCGCCAGGTCGGCCTCGCGGACCCGGCGCAGCTGGCCGGCGAGCGCGGGCGCCGGCACCGGCCGGTCCCGGGCCCGGTTGCGCGCGCGGCAGACGTCGTCCGGGGTGTCCAGGACGACCGCGACCGCCGGCAGCCCGGCCGCGCGGGCGGCCGCCGTCCACCGGCTCCGGCGTACGTCGTCGAGGCCCAGCGTGTCGACGACGGTGCTCAGCCGGCGGCCGAGGCGGGCGGCGACGATCCGCTCGAGCAGGTCGAACGCGTCGTCGGTGGCGTCCAGGTCGTGCGCGCCGCTGCCGACCACGCCGCGCAGGTCGTCCGACGCGACGATCTCGTCGCGCCGATAGTGGGCGCGAGCCCAGGTCGACTTCCCCGATCCCGAGGCGCCGACCAGGACGACCAGCGCCGGGTCGGGCAGCCGCTCGCTCGTGGTCAGTCCTGGCGGGGCGGGTTCCCGATCGACTCGATCGGGCTGGGCAGGTCCGGGTCCTCGAGCAGCTCCGCGGCGCTCTTCGGCTGCCCGGCCTTGCGCGGCGGCAGCTTGCCGCTCGGGGTGGTCTTCGTAGGCGCCGACTTCGCGGCGACCTTCGTGGCCGGCGCCTTCTTCGCGGCCGACTTCTTGGCCGCCTTCTTCGCGGGCGCCTTCTTGGCGACCTTCTTGGCGACGTCCGCCGGGGTCGCGTCGACCTGGGCGGCGTCGGCCGCGGCGTCGATCGGGCTCTGCGGGGCGGGCGCCGGCTCGGCGACCGGCTGGTGGGCGGCCTGCTTCTTGACCAGCTCGGTGGCGACGTCGGTCACCGGCGGCTTGGTCGCCTTCTTCGGCGGCGCCTTCTTGGCCGCGGGCTTCGGGGCGGGCTTGGCGGCCGGCTTCGGGGCGGACTTCGCGGCCGGCTTCGCTGCCGGGGCCGCGGAGGGAGCCGGGGCGGGGCTCGGCTGCACGGCGCGCAGCCCGGTGTCCGCGGGCTCGGTGTGCCGGTGGCCCGGGACGCGGGTCGCGATGACCCCCGCGGCGCTCTTGGTGACCTGGCCGGCGACGGCCTTGCCGACCTCCACGGTGCCGCGCGCCTGCTGCAGGGCGTGGCCGGCGGCCTTGGTCGCGGTGCCGATCGGGTCCTTGATCGTCTCCGAGGCGGCGTCCTTGATCTTGCCGAGGGGGTTCTTGCGCGGCACGTGAGTTCCCTTCGATCGCGTTCGCTGGGTCCTGCTCTGGATTCAAGCATGTACCCCGTCACGGTGGGCATGCTGCGTCGGTGTCATCCACCTCACGCCCGCACGACCGTGCCGACCTGATCGTCAATGTCCTCGAGGACGCGTTCGCGCCCCTGATGGAGGCCGACCCGGCCGCGTTCCGGCACAAGTTCCGCACCATGTCCGCCGACCCCCACGCGTTCTACCGCGGCACGGCGTGCCTGTTCTACGCCGACGTCACCGCCGACGAGGACCCGTTCTGTGACGAGCGGAGTGGTCGTATCTGGGTGCACGGGGACCTGCATGTGGAGAACTTCGGGACCTACCTGAACTCCGACGGCCGGCTGGTCTTCGACATCAACGACTTCGACGAGGCGTACCTGGGCCGCTTCACGTGGGACCTCCAGCGGTTCGCGGCGTCGCTCGCGTTGGTCGGCTGGCAGAAGGCGCTGCCCGAGGACGACGTACGGCGCCTGGTGGGCCGCTACCTGCGGGCCTACCTCGCCCAGGTCGACGAGTACCGCGAGTCGGACGACGACGACTACGCGCTGCACCTGGAGAACACGTCCGGGCCGGTGCACGAGGCGCTGGTCGTCGCGCGGCTGCAGCGCCGGGCGGACCAGCTCGACCGACTGACCAGGGTCGCCGACGGCACCCGCACCTTCGCCGACGCCGACGGCGTGCGCCGGCTCGGGCAGCGCGAGCGCGCCAAGGTGGTGCGCGCGTTCGAGGCGTACCTCGACACGATCCCGGCCACCAAGCGCTTCGACCGGGCGCTGTTCTACGAGCTGCGCGACGTCGTCGGCAAGTCCGGCTTCGGCATCGGCAGCGCGGGGCTCCCGGCGTACAACCTCCTGGTCGAGGGGTTCAGCCAGGCGCTCGACAACGACGTCGTGCTGACGATGAAGCAGGCCAACGTGCCGGCGGTGAGCCGGTTCGTCGACAGCGGCGAGGTCGAGCGGTACTTCGAGCACGAGGGCCACCGGACGGTCGTGAGCCAGCGCGCTCTGCAGGTGCACACCGACCCGCTGCTCGGGTACACCGAGCTCGACGGGGTCGGGTACGTCGTCGCCGAGCTCTCGCCGTACGAGGTCGACCTGGACTGGTCCGGCATCACCGAGCCGGACGAGATCGCAGCCGTCGTCGACCTCCTCGGGCGGGCCACCGCGAAGATCCACTGCGCCTCGGACGAGGACAGCGACCAGGACCTGGTCGACTTCCAGGTCGAGGACGCCATCGCGGACTCGGTGCACCGGCGCCGGCGCGAGCTCACGACGTGGCTCACCGACTTCGCGATGTCGTACGCCGAGCGGGTGCGCGCGGACCACGCGCTGTTCGTGGACGCCTTCCGCGCGGGTCGGATCGGCGTCTCGGCGACCTGAGGCCCATGCTGGGGCCGTGTACTCCCGGTGGTTGGCGCTCACCGCGCTCGCGTACGCCGTCGCGCACCACCTCGGGCTGCTGCCCGGCGGCCTCGGTGCCGCTCCGGACGGCACCTGCTGGGCCGACTGGCTCGACCTGCTGGTGCCGGGGCTGGTGCTGACTCCGGGCGCGCTGACCCTGGCGGCCGACCGCGCCGGGCCGCGCACGTGGACCCTTTTCGGCATCGGCGCCGGGCTGTACCTCTCCGGGCACGGCATCCACCTGGCCGCCAACTCGATCGGGAACACGGCACCCTCGACGACCGCGCACCTCTGGGACGAACGGGTCGGCCACCTGGTCTGGTACGCCGGCGCCGCCCTCGTCCTCGCCGCCCTGGCCCGCTCGATGCGCGGCCGCGCCCGACCCGGCCCGGTCGGCCACCTCCTGGCGCTGGCCGCGGGGCTGACCTGGGCGTCGAACGCGCTCGGCGGCGGCGGGCTCGTGCTCGGCCTCCTGGTCGCCCTCCCGGCCGCCTGGTACGGCTGGCGGCACCGGCTTCGCCCCCGCCGTCGCCGTCCTGGGGGTCACCGCGGTCGTCTGAGTGCGCGGATTGGTCACCAACCGCATGAGTTCGGCCCTGAAACCTGCGGTTGGTGACCAATCCGCGTGCCTGGCGCCGGCT